>NZ_JAJCHL010000080.1:0-14323 GCF_020554505.1 Caldibacillus sp. 210928-DFI.2.18 | reverse complement strand
ATCATGGTTTTACGGTTATTTGTAGTACGTACCGTGAAGGTACGTTTATTTTTTTTATTTCGGGCTTACTTTTTATTTATAATTTTATTCGGGATTAATTCATTTAAAAATCTTTGACAGAAGTGAAAAAATAAGGTATAGTGCTAATGGCGAACAATAAAATAAAATTTACTTAAGATTATTCGTATATAGAGGTGATTATTTTGCGAAAAGTATTTGATTATGAGGACATTCAACTGATTCCTGCTAAATGTATTGTAAAGAGTCGAAAAGAATGTGATACAACAATTGAATTTGGCGGACGAAGATTCCGTTTACCGGTCGTTCCTGCCAATATGCAAACAATTATTGATGAAAAAATTGCCCTATATTTAGCTGAAAACGGGTATTTCTATATTATGCATCGCTTTAATCCGGAAAAGCGGGTCGATTTTATTAAAGATATGCAGGCCCGTGGGTTATATGCATCGATTAGTGTTGGTGTAAAGAATGGAGAATATGATTTTATCCAACAGCTGGCCGATGAAAATCTCGTTCCGGAATACATTACTATTGATATTGCACACGGTCATTCGGATTCAGTGATTGACATGATTAAACATATTAAAAAATTGCTTCCGGAATCGTTTGTTATTGCCGGAAATGTCGGGACACCGGAAGCGGTAAGAGAATTGGAGCATGCCGGGGCAGATGCGACGAAAGTGGGAATTGGACCCGGGAAAGTATGTATTACGAAAATAAAAACCGGTTTTGGGACAGGTGGTTGGCAATTAGCTGCATTAAGATGGTGTGCAAAAGCGGCAACAAAACCAATCATTGCCGACGGTGGAATCCGGACACACGGCGATATTGCCAAATCGATCCGTTTCGGTGCTTCTATGGTTATGATTGGTTCATTATTTGCCGGTCACGAAGAATCACCGGGAGAAACAAAAATCGTTGACGGTAAAATTTACAAAGAATACTTTGGTTCGGCTTCCGAGTTTCAAAAAGGGGAAAGACGGAATGTCGAGGGGAAGAAAATGTGGGTGGAATACAAAGGCCGGCTTCAAAACACACTGACGGAAATGGAAGAAGACTTGCAATCATCCATTTCTTATGCCGGTGGAAATAAATTAAGTGCTCTCCGCCAAGTTGATTATGTAATTGTCAAAAATTCAATTTTTAATGGGGATAAAATCTACTAGAGTAAAAAAAGGTTCATTACCTTTTGTAAGCAGAACAAAAAATCATATGATGTTTCTTCCCGTAAATTTAACAAAGCTCTTTTCATTAATTATGTGAAAAGAGCTTTTCGTTTCATCGTTGCTTAATTTTGTCTCGAACTTGCTTTCATCCTTAAATGTATCATTTTCCATTAGTACAGTTTCGTTCAGTAAATTCCTGCGGCTAATGCATCTTCAACCGTCACATAAGTCAATCCTAAATCACGGGCAACTGCCTCATAAGTAACTTTCCCGTTTAATACATTGACAGCTGATTTGATGGCTTCACTTTCGGTAATTGCCTTCACGAGCCCTTTATTGGCAATTTCTACAGCATATGGGATCGTGACATTTGTCAGTCCAATCGTCGAAGTTCGCGGAACAGCGCCAGGAATGTTAGAAACCGCATAGTGGATTACACCATGTTTGACAAAGATTGGGTCATCATGCGTTGTCGGATGATCAACCGTTTCAAAATTGCCGCCTTGGTCAATTGCGACATCCACAATCACTGAACCCGGTTGCATTGTTTTTACCATTTCTTCTGTGACAAGTTTTGGTGCTTTTGCTCCCGGAATCAAGACGGAACCAATCACCAAATCAGAATCCTTTACCGCATCGGCAATATTGTACGAGTTAGATATCAATGTTTGAATACGTGTACCGAATATTTCTTCCAGCTGACGGAGCCGATTTGAATTTAAATCGACAATGGTTACATTAGCACCGAAGCCAAGCGCGATTTTTGCCGCATTTGTACCAACAACTCCCCCACCGATAATGGTTACTTTGCCACGTTTCACACCAGGTATGCCGCTTAGGAGAATCCCTTTACCACCCTCGGATTTTTCTAAATATTGGGCACCGATTTGTACAGCCATTCGACCGGCTACTTCACTCATCGGTGTCAATAATGGTAGTGTTTTATTGACTGATAATGTCTCATAAGCGATTGCTGTCACTTTATTTTCTATCAGTGCTCTGGCTAGTTGAGATTCATTTGCCAAGTGAAGGTAGGTAAAAATGATTAATCCCGGTCGAAAATATGGATACTCTGACGGGAGCGGCTCCTTTACTTTCAATATCATTTGTGCCTTTTCCCAAACTTCCGAGGCGCTATTTATAATTTTTGCACCGGCCTGTTCATATTCTGCATTTGAAAACGAACTGCCTTCCCCTGCATTTTTTTCAATAAGTACTGTGTGTCCTGTACCAATCAATTGGATGACTCCTGATGGTGTAATTGCGACACGATTTTCATTATTTTTAATCTCTTTTGGTACCCCAATAATCATTTTTAACATCCCCCTATTTAAAATGAGAAATATAGTTTTATCGTATATCTTTTACTTCTGAATGACAACTTAAAACATCGGGATATTCGTAATAAAACTTTCGTAAAAAACTACAATTTATTTCACATTTTATCATTTACAAGTGAAAAAAAAGGGAGTAATATATCATCTGTTACATTGTTTAAGTCGCTGAAACAATATTGTACGGGGGAACCAACGATGGATTTTATATATAAATCCAAGGGGTGAATCCTTTAGGTAGGGATATTCAATGTCCCGAATCCGCCAGCTAACCTCGTAAGCGTTATTGAAAGGGAAGGTGAAATTTTGAATGAAAATACAAAGTCTTGACCGGAGAACTGTAGGCATTTTTTGTTTTCTGTAAAAAAATACTAGTGAACAGCCTGAAGACAAGTTTTTATTTTCTAGATGCGGTCGCAAGCAACTAGCAAACTTCGCAAAGCGGGGGCCATACGCTTTTCTTTATCAAATTTGGTAAGGAAAACCAGCTTTGTTTTGTTTCGAAAAGGAAAGTCTAAGTTTACAGATTATTTACTTATAGAAGGTGAAAACTTTGGTAACTGCATTAAAGAGATTGCTTATTGGCAGACCATTAAAATCAACCGAATTAGGTGAACAAAAATTATCCAAAACAAAAGCATTGGCGATTTTATCCTCAGATGCACTTTCTTCCGTCGCCTATGGTCCGGAACAAATTTTGATTGTTTTGGTGACATTAGGGGCGGCAGCTCTTTGGTACTCACTCCCAATTGCGGTTGGAATTCTAATTTTATTAATCGCACTAATTTTATCTTATCGGCAAATTATTTATGCGTATCCCCGCGGCGGTGGAGCATATATGGTTTCGAGGGAAAATCTTGGTGCAGACTTTGGATTAATTGCCGGTGGTTCCCTATTGGTCGACTATATTTTAACGGTTGCTGTCAGTGTGTCAGCGGGGGCGGATGCGATAACTTCTGCATTTCCAATTTTACACGCTCATAAAGTCGCAATTGCTGTCGCCTTTGTCTTACTTATTACTTTATTAAACCTCCGGGGAATTACTGAGTCTGCATCGATACTGGCTTATCC
This sequence comes from Caldibacillus sp. 210928-DFI.2.18, assembly GCF_020554505.1. NCBI lineage: Bacteria > Bacillati > Bacillota > Bacilli > Caryophanales > Bacillaceae > Caldibacillus > Caldibacillus sp. 210928-DFI.2.18. The sequence goes on along the minus strand of NZ_JAJCHL010000080.1, from coordinate 10,731 downwards.
TGTCTATTTATTTGTATTTGCTTTAATTATTATGATCGGTGTTGGACTTTTTAATATTAGCTCAGGTGTTGTTCCTGCAGAAAACCATACATCGATTGGGACACCGGTGGCAGGTATTTCTCTATTTTTATTACTAAAGGCATTTGCCTCTGGAAGTTCAGCTTTAACCGGTGTTGAGGCAATTTCCAATGCGATTCCTAATTTTCGGGATCCGGCTCCGAAAAATGCTGCAAAAACACTAGTTTCAATGGGACTGATTCTTGCTGTTCTTTTTTCTGGGATTACTTTCCTGGCCTATTATTACGGAATTACACCCAGTGCAAGAGAAACCGTTGTTTCGCAAATTGCTTCTCAAACATTTGGACGAAACTGGATGTATTATTTTATTCAAGGGACAACAGCTTTAATTCTTGTGTTTGCAGCAAATACCGGATACTCAGCTTTTCCGCTTTTAGCCGTTAATCTTGCCAGGGATAAGTATTTGCCGCGAATGCTTTCAAATCGGGGCGACAGACTGGTGTTTTCTAATGGTATCGTTACTTTAGGTGTAGCAGCCATTATACTGATTTTAATTTTTAAAGGAAATACGGAACATCTTATTCCGTTGTATGCGGTCGGTGTATTTATTCCGTTTACGTTGGCCCAAACAGGGATGATGTTGAAATGGTTAAGGGAAAAGCCGGCAAACTGGGTAACAAAATTCATTATCAATACGATTGGTGCATTCATTTGCTTTGTGGTAGCAATGATGTTTTTTATAACGAAATTAACTCAAGTATGGCCGGTGTTTATTTTCTTGCCAATTATTATTATCCTTTTTCATCAAATTAGAAAACATTATGAAGCGGTCGGTGAGCAACTGCGAATTCAAGAAGCAGCTTCTGCCGTGCCGATACAAGGTAATATCATTGTTTTACCTGTTTCCGGTATTACGACTGTTGTAGAAAACTCGCTAAATTATGCAAAGTCTTTATCACCCGACCAAATTATCGCTGTCTATGTTGGATTTGACCGAGAAAATATTATTAAGTTTGAGGAAAAATGGAAAAAAGTACATCCGGATATAAGAATTGTGACCTTATATTCTTACTATCGCAGTATAGTTGGTCCACTTTCCAAATTTATTGATTTTGTTAATAAAAAAGCAAATGAGAATCATTATAATGTGACGGTCATTATTCCGCAATTTATCCCAAAAAAAGGGTGGCATTACTTTTTGCATAACCAATCAAGTTTGATGATTCGTGAATTTTTATTATTGCGTAAAAATGTTGTTGTCAGCACTGTACCGTTCCACTTAAAAAAATAATATAACAAAGGAATCAAAACGGCTGTCTCCACTAAGAGGGACAGTCTTTTTTTCAGTATAAAAATCTTGAACATTTTTTTGTTTTTGTTAGCTTCACAGGGATAGTAACGGAAGCAGGAGTTCGCGCAAGCAAAGGAACCCAATTTCAAAAGTTCGGGTCAGCGAGGAACATTATTGGAGAGGTACATTCGACCAATCATTTGATCGATGATTGAAGCTTACGTATCCTATTTTAAAATCCACACATATCCTAATATAATTGTCCATTTCCGTATTTAAGAAATCCCATATGATAATAATGTAGCTTGAAAAATAATGGAGGTGTGAATGTGTCAGCTCACATTTATCATTTATGCAATCGATATCGGGGAAAAGCGGTTCATATTAAAACACGTGATGGGAGAGTGCACAGAGGAATTATAGTAGATGTTAACCCGCGAAAAGTATATATTCGACCTCTTGGCGGACCAAGAAATTTCGGCGGCTTTGGTTACGGATATTATGGTTGGGGCTATGGCTTTACCTATGGACTTGCACTGGGAGCTATTGTATCGTTAGCAATCCTTCCGTTTTTCTTTTGGTAACAATGAAGAAAAATTCATTTTTGTTAAAACCTCGATAAACAGTCGAGGTTTTTTATACTTAATGGGTATTCGGATTTTATGGTGGAAAAGGGCTTATAAATCACCCTTCTCCAAATTCTTAATAAGTGTGGAAAAATCGACACCAAAGTTGTCTGTAATGTCGTGATCATTCACTTCATACCAATTGAAAGTATCGTATAACATAGCTTTATTGAAAGCACTTGAATTAAATCGTGGCTTACGCTTTTTATGGAGCTTCTCATTGAAAAGGATTTTGGCTCGTAAGGCATCAAACGAGTAACCTCTACCCATTCGCTCTACCTGCCTAATAATGCTGTTAATTGACTCCGTATAAGCATTAGTGAGCCTTTTATCAAAGTAGTTGAATATTTCGACATGCCAGTTGTCTACGGCTCTCACGAGGTCTTTATATGCGTCTTTAGAGTTGCTGGACATACAACGGTGTCTCCATTGACTATAACGAAGATGACCTTCATCTGGATCAGGAGTATCCCATATCCAGTAAAACTCTTCTTTGAGTTCATAGGCTTCTTTTAAAGCAGGAAGATTACCTAACCAAGTATCTAAGAGGAATGATTCACGTTCATTTAGATCGTGTTTACGCTTTAGAAGGATAAACCTTTCACGCATAAGGGTACGTCTTTCTTTTTGGCTCATATGGGCTTTCAAAGACTTTCTGACGTTATCTAAGGCTTGATTAGCCATTCTAACTACATGAAACTTATCTACGACAACTTTAGCGTGTGGAAGGATAGTGTTCACTGCGTCTTTGTAGGGCTTCCACATATCCATTGTGACGTACTCAATGTAAGTCCTGTCACTGATTTCTGAAAGACGTTGGATGACTGTTTCCTTGTTACGGTTAGGCTTGATGTCATAAATAGTCCTGCGTTCAATATTAGTCAATACAAGCTGAGGTCTACGGATAATATGTACCTCGTCTATCCCAAGCCACTTAGGAGTTTCAAACTGGTATTCACGTTCTTTGAGTGCCACATAGTCCTTAAAAACGTTCCTAATGGTTTTCTCGTCAACACCAACGCTTTCTGCGACTTCTACAAAGGTCTTAGACATGGATTGCTCTTGAATGGACTTTAAAAGCCTTTTGGTCATACTACGCTTTTCATCTACAGATATTAGGCGTTCCCAGAAGGTAGATCCGCATTCACGACACTTGTATCGTCTACGGTTCAATTGTAAGCCCACTCGCTTTAAACGAATGGGCAAATCCATAATTAGTTGATTTCTTGAACTGTGTTTGTACAACTTGTCAAAACCACATTCAGGACAACGTTCAGGTGGTCCGACTGCTTCAACTTTAAACATCATATCGGTTTCATTTTCTTGTGGCGGTTCTATTGTTTTAATGTCTGGTAGGGATAATAAGTCTGACATATTATTCATCCTTTATTACTCTGCGGTGTTAAGGTATCAATTATAGATTTGATGTCGAAATCATCAGTGTTAAATTATTTTTGTGACCACAAATGCACTTAGAAAATCCCTTAAAGCATTAGCTGGTTCACTTGAATAGGGAGTTGTAAAAAAGTTCCCTTAGCCTGCACAACAAGATAATTTCGAAATATCTTTATCGAACGTAAGTGCAGCTAATTTTAGCCCTTCAGCCATTGTTAAATATGGTGCTAGGGTTTCTGTTAAATCTTCTATCGTTAAGCCAAATTTAACAGCTAATGATGCTGCATAGATGACATCTCCTGCATTCTCAGATACAATATGAACCCCTAATACTTTTAGTGTTTCTGCATCTGCTACTAGTTTAAATACACCGGTTGTTTCACGGTTTACAATTGCTCTTGGAACAGCATCTAAAGGTAATACAGATGTCTTCACATCATACCCTTTCTCTTTTGCTTGTTCTTCTGTTAAACCAACCGTTGCAACCGTCGGATTCGTAAACGTAACAGCAGGAACTACCGATAAATCTATTTTTTTGTTTAATCCACCAATAGCATTATCAGTAATAATTCCACCTTCATAGGCTGCTACATATACAAATTGCGGTCCTAAAGTCACATCTCCTGCTGCATAAATCTTTTCATTACTTGTTTGACCAAAATCATTGATCAGGATTTCATTATTTTTTCCAGTTTCAACACCTGCTGCACTTAAATTTAAAGAATCCGTATTTGGTTTTCTTCCAGTGGCAACAAGTAACTGATCTGATTCAATGACTTCTCTACTGCCATTTACTGTTACGTAAACCCTTTTTATCTCTCCACTTTGTTCAACACGCTCAAAAGTTGCCCCTTTGACAAGGTTTATACCCTGTTCAATTAACGCTTTTTCAACTGACTCTGAAATCTCAGGATCATACTCCTTTAAAAGTCGCTCACTTCTTTGCATAAGCGTTATTTCTGAACCTAAATGATGAAATAGTTGTCCAAGCTCCATTCCAATGTATCCTGAACCAATTACAGTTAATCGTTTTGGTATTTTCTTTAACTCAAGAAGTGTTGTACTAGTTAAATAGTCCATTTTTTCAAGTCCTGAAATTTGGGGCAACGAAGGCGATGCACCTGTTGCAATTAAAAAGCGTTTTGCAGATAACTTTGCCCCATTGACCTCAACCGTACTAGCATCAACGAATTTTGCTTCACCTTTAATTAAATCAAAATTATATTCATCAATTAAATCCATATATTTTTGATTCCGAAGTTCGCTCACCAATTTATCCTTTTGCGTGATTAAACTAGCTAAATCCACTTCTCCAGCGGATGTTTGTAAACCTATAAACGGATTGTCTTTTGATAAATGATTGATTTCCCCTGCCCTAAGAAGAGTTTTTGACGGAACACAGCCAATATTCACACAGGTTCCCCCAACCGTTCCACGCTCAATCATTCCAACTTTTGCACCGTATTCTATAGCTTTAATTGCCGAAGAAAAGGCAGCAGCACCAGAACCAATAATAAGAAGGTCATAATTGTCTTCATTAATTAACGCCACGTTTTCTAGTGATGATACTTCTACAATTTCTCCGGCTTGGTAATTTGCTTCATCAATCGCCTTTATTGCACTTTCAACCTCAATATCATCGGGCAGTTCAAATACTGCTTCACCACGACGATAACTAGACTCAATATTTTTAGCACCTATCTTTTCAAGTGCTGATTCTACGTGTTTTTCACAACCCGTACAAGTCATTCCTGAAATGTTTACCTTAAATTTATTCATAAAAAAGCTCCTTTCGTTAATTAATCTTTCATGTTAATATTTCTATTATTGGACACGAATGTAATTGCTTTTCATCTGGACATCGTTGTTTTAAGTCGTCTAACATAGTTTCAATTCGTTTTAAATCCTCTATTTGTTTTTGCACTTCCTTTTGTTTTTTAGAAACAAATTCGAACATATCTTGACAACGAACTTCATCTTTATCTACAACACCAAGTAATTTATAAATCTCGCTTAAAGAAAAACCAAGTTCCTGTATTCGTTTAATAAACCCAACACGCTTAACGTCATCATATGAATATATCCGATAACCAGCTTCCGTTCGGTGAGGTTCTTGTAATAAATTTTTTCGCTCGTAATATCTGATCGTTTCTTTATTAACTCCACATTTATCTGCAAACTCACTAATGCGATAAATCATCTTATTTCACCCCATGAATATTATAAACCGTGTACCATAGTACACGGTCAAGTAAATTGGACTATTTTATTTTTTTCCCAAAGTATCACTCGTATGTGATTGATACTTTTATATAATACTATTGATTATCCTAACATCCCACCAGAAAATCCGATTTAAACACCAGTTGTTTTTAAACTATTAAGAAAGTAATTCCACTATATATTCCGAAGACCCTACTTAATGAAAAAATTTAAGTACAGTTGCGAACTCGAGGTACTATAAGCTCAACTATTGCACTGCTATACCCTAATCGTCGAGTCTTCTTTAAATATGATTCACCGGAGAAAAATTTTTCTTTTGCTTTCAGAAATATTGGATTTATTTTGATGGCAATCATAGGATATTCTAAACGTTAAAAAAGGGGTGTAGATGATTTGCCTATCCAAAAAGCAACGATTCAGCAGACGAAAGAAATATTGAAATATGCCTTGGACGTGATGGATGAAGCGACAGTTGGCCATGTTGTTCCAAGTTGGCAAAAGGCGAAAGAATTAATTTGGCCATTTTTAAATAGTGGCGGGTTCTATCTCGTTTATATGGAAAATAATACGATTCAAGGTTGGATTGGAATTGGTACAAATTATGATTTTTACACGGACCAGGTAATAGGTATTATACCAGAATTATATGTTTTACCTCCTTTCCGTAAAAAAGGCATTGCCAAACAATTATGTGAAGAAGCATGCCGGCAGTTGAATAAAATGGGCTATGACAGAATTCAATTGAATGTATTCGAAGGCAATCATGCAAAACAATTATATCGAAAACTCGGATTTCGTGACATTTATACAACGATGGAGTTAAAAGGGAAAATTTGATGTTCATTACATTTGGCTGATATGAGGAGGTCTCATATGACTGTTATTCCTACTGATCAATGGTTGTTAAACGGATATGAACAGCCGTTAACACTTTGTGAAAAATTAAAATCACATTTTGGAGGGGCAGCATCTGAAGAAATATACGAATATTTAACATGGCACGGCATGTATAGAAAACCTTCAACAAATATAAAAAAAGCAATAAATAAATGGCAAAAGCATAATATTTGGAAGCTGGTACAGACGGAAGCGACAAAACTGCAAAAGTTGTGGAACGGTCCGGATATACCCATTTTTATTTTTCCATCAGAAATGAGTAATCCGAAGATCATGCGTGATCAAAATGGAAAATCAGGATTAGCTTTTAAAGATAAATTATTTCTTTTTTTGTCCGACCAAAATAGCGATAATGAAATCAGAGCATTGTTGGTCCATGAATATAACCATGTCTGCAGACTGGCAAAGAATGGTAAGCAGGAAGAAAATTATGTATTGTTGGATTCCATTATTTTGGAAGGTCTTGCGGAAAATGCAGTAAGAGAACTGGTTGGTGAAGAATATCTTGCTAAATGGACATCCTATTATACAGAAGGACAGTTGAATCAAATGTGGAAAAAAATCATTTATCCAAACAGAAATATCCCAAAAAGCCATCCAAAACATCAAGAATTTCTTTACGGTTTCCGTTTGCTCCCGAAAATGCTCGGTTATTGTGTTGGATACTATTTAGTAAAAAATTATTTGGAGGAGCATGAGCGAACGTCTAGCGATTTATTCCCGCTTGATGCGACAACCATTGCAAATGTAAAATAAACCTATCCTTTCATACGGAGGGATGGTTCACTTAAGAGGTACAAAAGAGTAAATAACACGAAAAATTGCAGTACTTATGAAAGTATGATTTTTAAGCAAAAACACTTTCGATTACAATTTAGGGCTTGGAAAAATTTTATTCCTAGCCTCTATTTTTTTATAGATTTTTCTTCTATCAAAATACAACTAGTTTGGTTAAAGGTATCACAAGTTGAATTAATTGCCGGCAAATGTAAAAATTTTAAAAGGTAATTTTTCGTTATGGTACAATAATTTATATGATACATAAAAATTCGGTGGTTAGGTGAGAACAGAGCAAGTAGAGCTTAAAAATTTCTTACTAAGTCGAATTTGTATTTTTGCTGGAAATATGTATAAAACAGATTGGAGATGTAAAGGTGTATAAAAGTAAATTTTTTATTGTAGCCCTATTCGTAATTTTGGTAGGTGGAATGTCTGCTTGTAGCAATTCATCTAATAAGGCTACATCAACTAATAATCAATCTAACGCAGAGAGTACAGACGCTTCTTCTCAATCTAATGATTCACCTGCTGACAGTACAGTGGAATCCAATAATAGCAGTAATAATCATTCCGATGAATCTAGCACCTCGCAGGGAGAAGTTAGTAAAGGGCAAACGAATAATACAACAAAAATAGAGGGGAGAAGAACTGAGTTTATAGAAAAATTAGACAATATTCAAAAGGAACTTGATACATTGCCAGCAAAGAAGGATTCTGATAAAGGTGTAACAAATGCTATGAAAGACTATTATGGAATTTCATACGAAAAGTATGATGAAGCTTTAAATGAGATTTATGCTTTGCTAAAAAAGGAGTTATCTCCGGAGACAATGAAAGATTTAAAGGCCGAACAAATTAACTGGATAGAACAGAAAGAAGACAAAGCAAATGAAGAAAGACAAAAATATGAGGGAGGTACGAATGAAAATGTGGCATACTACACCTCATTATACGAATCAACAAAGGACAGATGTTATGAGCTAGTTAACAATTACATGACAGACTAATCAAATAAAACAAAGGACTAAAAGTAATTTAGTCCTTTGTTTTTATTCAATAAAAGCGGTGATCCGTTACCTTTCATAAGATGAGCCTATTACGGAATGAAAATGCAAGTATCCAAAAAAATTTTAAAAAATTGAAGGATTTTTGGTATTTTTGTCGATTAAGATATGCATAAAATTCCCCTAATGATTTTCCTTTCTTTTTCGTTTCGTACTGTATTAATCATCCTAATTTTTTCAAAGTAACCGAAAATTCCGTTATATTCATCGAAGCAAAAATTTTGAATAATAAAAATGAAAGGAACGAGTTAAGTTACGTATGGTTTATAAACTTCCAATTTTTTGGCTCAAACCAAAAAATGACTTTGTTTTTAAGTTCATTTTTGGTCGGGGCACGAAACAGTCAAATAAGTTGCTATTGGCATTATTGAATGATGTTTTCAATGTACCAAAAGGACTGAGTTTAGGAACCGTAGAAATTACCAATCCATTAACGTTTCAAACAAACGTAACAGATCAGTATGCGATTTTGGATATTCGGGCAAAGGTAGTCGGTTTTGGTCATGTCAATCTTGAAATGCAAAGAGTAAATCAAAGAAATATCGACAAAAGGACGTTGTACTACGGAGCAAAATTATTCGAGGACGCTTTTTAACAAATGAAGATGATGCGAGGTGGGAAGAGATGGCAAATCAAGACCCGATAATAGAAAATGCGGTAGATATGTTGCGCACAGTAAGTATGGACAGGGAAGCCCGGATGTTGGCGGAAGCCCGTGAAAAAGCATTAAAGGATATAAATTCCATTCGTGGGGAAGGCATAGAAGAGGGCATAAAAAAAGGCATAGAAAAAGGCATAAAAGAAGGCAAACGGGAAGATGCGAAAATGATGTTGATGGAAGGTTTAGACCTTCATTTGATCATTAAAATTACCGGATTAACGGAATCTGAGGTTTTGGAATTGAAGGACAAGATAAATTTAAAGGGGAACATAGACGAGTAAATGGTTAGAAGTTTCTAACATTCTACTCGTCTTTTTTAGTGGAGCTGGTTAATCATAAATGCATAAACGTAGGGAAAGATAAAAAAATCCGAACAAGACAGAGATAATTATGTAGTATTCACTAATGATAACGAAATTGCGAAATACACTAAGTATAAATTTTCATTAAGAATACTATGAACATAGGAGCATATAAAAATGATTCTAATGATAATAACAGTGATTATTTCTGTAGCATGCGGAACCTTTGAGTACATCAACGCAATCTCAAAATCATTATGGATATAGTACTAAACCATACGTCAACAGAGCATGAGTGGTTCAAAAAATCCGCCTCATCTCGAAACAATCCATATCGTGATTATTATATTTGGAAAGTTCCGGTGGACGGAAAAGAACCGAATAATTGGCAGTCAAAATTTGGTGGCTCGGCATGGCAATTTAATGAAAAAACCGGTCAATATTATTTTAGTGAAATTAATGCGGAAAAATCGATACAGGACCCGGACTCGATTTTTTATCATTATCAAAAATTAATTCGTTTGCGGAAAACTTATGATATTATTAGTAATGGAGAATATCGGTTATTAATTGAGGATGACCCAAATGTTTTTGCTTACATGCGAAATTGGAAAAATGAACATTTGTTGGTTATTAGTAATTTTTATGGAAATATGGTCGATGTGTCACTTCCGGTTGGAGTTGTGAAAAATCCAACTATTATCATATCCAATTACAGAGACTCTCAAACTACTTGGGGCGAGCTTCGATTAAGACCTTATGAATCCCTCGTTTATTATTGGGAAACGTGATAAAGTAGTGATGATCAATCTATTTTGATATAAGCTTTCAGATTAATTTGTTTACAATGTTGGAAATGTCGAGTTTTTTTTAATGTTGTATAAAGTTTTCCGTAAAAACCTTTTGGTGGGAATTATTTAGTTGGGGATGTCTGATAAAAGGTCTATTATTAATTCAAATACCGTGTACAGTTTATTCATGTTAGAATGAAAGAGAGAGAAAGGATGATGGCAGTGAAACGGGAAATCCGACTAATCGCTTTAGATATGGATGGAACATTGTTAAATCATAATCAAGAGATAACGGAGGAAAATAAAAAGGCAATTAAAAGAGCAAAAGAATCCGATATTCAAATTGTTATTAGTACCGGGAGACCTTTTCAGCAAATTGAAAGATATATGGATGAACTGAATTTAAGTTCATTTTCTGTTACAATCAATGGAAGTGAAATATGGGAGGGTCGCGGGAAGCTGATTGAGCAGCATTTATTTAGGCAAGAACAAATTGAACGGTTATGGAAATTGGCAAACATACATAATTTAACCTACTGGGCAATTACGGAAGGGGAAATATTTCATAACAATATTCCCCATCATATGGATCTCAGTAAATATAAGTGGTTAAAATTCGGCTTTGACATTCATCAAAAATCGGCAAGGATACCCCAACTTCAATCGTGTGTAGGGCGACAGCC
>NZ_JAJCHL010000008.1:0-63288 GCF_020554505.1 Caldibacillus sp. 210928-DFI.2.18 | reverse complement strand
TTTAGAGTAAATTTTTTTAATCTAATCTAGAAAATCAGTACATCGCAAAAAGCTCCTAATGTAAATTAGTTGAAAATCTTCCAGAAATGAGGTCTAATAAAAGTAGGAAGGGTCAAATATAGTCAAACTAAGGAGGGTTTCCTGATGTTCCCGTTTTTTAATAAAGATTTTTGGAAATCAATGATGGAAGGTCAAAAAGAATTGGAAATGAAGGCGCCAAACGGGGCAATCTATCGGTTTACTACCAATGCTATGGATGACAAAACATTTAATAAGTACAGGATGAAATTAGAAGAAGCAGTAAAAAATAAAGATCAAACGTTATTTGATCAGACATGGGAAGAATTAACCACTGCTAATCAATTGAAAACAGATATTGAAAATGAATTTCAAAAGTTTTCAAGTGAGATGCAAAAGTTTTTCGCAGAAACAAGTCCATTGTTCAACTTTTCAATCCCATTGTTAAATGATTTTAATGAAAGATCTTTCCTATCTGAAGAACAAATTGATAAACAAATTGCCCATTATGAAGATAAAATTAAACAACTTCAATCTATGAAAAATAATATGGACAATGAAAAAAGAAAACTGGAATTGAAGAGTAAAATTGATGAAAACAAAAGATTACTTGATGAAAAACTGGATGAATTCTCGAAAAACCTTGATAATGAAGAAATGAAAAAACAGCTGACGGATGAAATGACTCAAATAAACCAAGTAATTAAACAATTGGAAAGTGAATTACAATCGTTATCGTAAAACTAAAAGACTGAGGCTGTCCAACGCCCAACAGATACACGTTTTTTCATTCCGCATATGGACAAATTAGTAGCTACATCTTTACCAGTGCCCAAAAAAGTCTACCGATGCAGGCAATGGTAGCGAAGAGAACTATGTCTATGCCGTTGGGGAAGAAAAAGAGCCGCGATTTGATTTCCTTAATCCTTATGGCAGCTATTTACAAGAACAAACTCATAAGAATAAAAAAGATATCAACAATGCAGCTTTCACCTTGGGGGACTCGACAAAGTTCATGTCGAGTTTGGAATCCTGGCTTTAGCCCAAAACATACTGAAAGTAATGGCACTAGCCCGTTACTTTCAGATAAAATACGAAGGCAAGAGGAGAAAAATAAAAAATTTATCTCCTCTTGCCTCTTTTTAAGGACTTATCTGACCGCCCTTTTCTATTCTTGCAACATCACAGCCAGCTTCAGATATACTTTTTACTGCAATGCACCGGACGCTTTTACCCGAACCCTTGTAGCATTTCCCGGCAAGTATGCCAATGGGACGTCTTCTATATCCACGATAACGAGGCTGTCTTTGTCGGCACCGGCATTGACTGCTTCTGCCTTCGCCTCTTCCTTCGCTTGTTCCAACGCATTTTCACGTCCAACTTCATCCAGCAAATAGATTTTTTCGATTTGGCCGCTCACTTGAGAAATGGCAGATCCAATGGCATTGGCCACTCCGGAATGCTCCGGACGAATCACCTGGGAAGCACCCTTTAATTCCGTCGGGAAGAGAATACTTCCTCCACCGACTAAAATTACCGGAATCGGGTCTGCACTAGTCTTTATCTTATCGATTGCTTCTTCGACCATTTCTACCATTTTCCCATACACTTTTTCGAGCAATTCCTTATCGAGATGGGCAACCTTCGACGGGTCTCCGAGTTCCGCTTTTCCGAGGGCAACGGCAACGTCCGTCGTGGTGAGGGTATCTCCGCCAAAGATTAACGCCTTTTCCGGTAAGCGATAGCCGACACTGTCTGGCCCGATCGTAAATTCCCCGTTATCCTTTAACCGGACGATGGTACCCCCGCCTAAACCGATGGAAACTAAATCAGGCATGCGGAAGTTGGTACGTGCTCCGCCGATTTCCACAGCTAAGGCAGATTCCCGCGGGAAGGAATTTACTAGAATACCTACGTCTGATGTGGTACCTCCCACGTCAACGACAATGGCATCCTTTAAGTCTGCCAAATAGGATGCTCCCCTTAATGAGTTCGTTGGTCCGCATGCAACAGTGAAAATAGGGTATGTCACTGCGTAGTCAATGGACATAAGCGTACCATCATTTTGTCCGAAAAATACGTTCGCTTCTATTCCCTCGTTTTTAAGGGCCTGAATAAATCCTTGTGCGGTAGTTTTTGCCACATTTACGACCGATGCATTGAGGATAGTCGCATTTTCTCTTTCCAGCAATCCGACAGAGCCAATTTCAGAAGAAAGGGAAATAGCAATCTCTGAACCTAGTACTTCCGTGAAAATGTCCCGGGCCCGTTCTTCATGTTCCCTTGAGACCGGTGAAAAGACGGAAGTAATGGCAACGGAGCTTACTTTTCCTTTTATTTCTTCCGCAATCTTGTAAAGATGGGCTTCATCTAAATGAACAATTTCACGTCCATCAAATTCATGCCCGCCGCGAACGAGATATACATATTTTCCAAGGACATCCCGAAGGTCCTCCGGTACCCCGGTAAGTGGTTTTACCGCTAATGTCGCTGGAGCACCAATACGGACGACAGCAATTTCATTCAGCCCTTTTCGCTCCACGATCGCATTTGTACAATGGGTTGTTCCGAGCATGGCATAACGGATTTTTTTCGTATCCACCTTTGCCTCGGTAATGACTTTATGCATCGCCGCGTAAATTCCCGTTGTTACATCTTTCGTTGTTGATGATTTCGTTTCTGCCACCACCTGATTATGTTCATCGAGCAACACGGCATCGGTATGAGTTCCGCCAACATCTATTCCAATACGATAGGTTTCCATTACTTTTGCCCCCCTCTTTTCACAAGCTCTTCTACCGGAACATAGTCCAGATCATAGCCAAAATATCTTGGACCGACCGTTTCGATTCCTTTTTCGGTCCGCCATTTCGGATGACATGGAATTCCGATAACAACACATCTCGCACCATAGCGGATTCCTTCCGTTGTAATCGGCAAACCGGTCTCTGCATCCAGTACAGCAATGAGGTCCGGTGTTACACAAAGCAGCTGTTTCTCGGTTTGTGCGATTAAATGTTCATTTTGGAAACGAAGCTGTAACGTTTCATCTTTATAATCATTCATTCCCTCAAAGGTTGCGACACCTCTGGCAAAGCCGGATTCTGTTTTCCGGTCAATATCGACTACTTTACCTAGGAATAATTCAAATCCTCCTACGGTTTTCAGCACTTCCTGAATGGCATTGACATTATTCGCCTTCGCAAGCCGGATTGTTTTTCCGATTTCTTCTTCCAGCTGCAAAATGTTTGGAATACCGCTTTCCTTCAAGTTTTTCCCTCGCATGGAATACATGGCGTTCATTACCGATCCGCCCATTTGAATCGTTGCAGCACGCGCGATTCTTTCAGTCCAAACATTATCGATAGTGGATAATAAGGCGGTATTGCCTTTTTCATCCGCAATGACAGCAGGCGTTGCGGAAATGCCGTCTAGATAAAAGGTAACCATTTGCAGTTCCGGAAAAGCTCTTCCCATTCCGTCGGCATCCACTACTGGAAGCCTCAATCTGGCAGCAAGGGCGAAAGGAAGCATTGAGTTTAATCCACCCGCTTCAATAGGAAAAGTTGCATAAACCTTTTCCCCTAAATATTCTTCCAGCTTTTGAAAGGCTTCGATTGCTTCTTCTCCGCTAGGAAGCTTCTCCAGCATAACCGTTGGCGCCCCCATCATCGATGAAGGGACGACCAGCGCATCATCAGGAACTTCATCCGGTTCTAATACGGTGACCGGACCAAATTCCTCAATGGCTTGCAGCGCCATTAACTTTCCGATATAAGGGTCACCGCCCCCGCCAGTTCCAAGTAAAGCTGCACCAACAGCAATATCTTCAATTTCCTGTTTTCCTATCTTTCTCATTCATAATCCTCCATACATTGATTATTTATTAAGCCACATTTCGTTCCAGCTGCTTTTTATATTTCTTAACGAGTACAGCACCAACGTAATATACCAAACCACTCATAACTAAAGAGTTAATGGAAGGAATACCGATCGTAATCAGATACCCGGAAGCAAATCCTGCGATCCAGGCGATAAAAGTGACCGGATGCATATTGCTGATTTTCTCTGGCAATTTTCCTTCTTTTCGTGATTCGTCCAATTCTTTCCGGTGGGTTTTTAAAATGAAATATTCCACTACGATAATTCCTGCGATTGGCGGTACGAGAACGCCAAGGAATGTAAGGAATCCGACAAAGTGATCCAAAATTCCCATAATCGAAAGAACCGTGCCGATAACCCCAATTACGAGTGTAACCATACCCCGATTTAATTTAATATTAAAGACGGAGTCAAAAATATTTGTAAACCCAAGGGATGATGAATATAGATTTAAGTTATTAATTTTTACGGTAGATAAAATGACGACGAATGCACCAAACCAGCCAGAGGTTGTCACCATAATGCTTACAACGTCGTTCGTTTTGGCAGCAAGGGCCATCAGTACTGCAATCATATTAATTCCCAATTCTCCAATGAGAACCCCAATGGTTGCCATCCAAAAAACATCTTTGCCGTTTTTCGCGAAGCGGCTAAAGTCCGGTGTAATAACAGCACCGATAATAAATCCGCCGGCTACCATCGTCGCTGCTGCTCCCATGGACATTGGCTCTCCAGCAGGGGAAGCAGACATTAAGTCTATTATTGAATGATCCTTCAATACTTTAAAAATTCCGTATCCAACGGCCAATAAAAAAAGAGGAACGGTAATTGTAGCAGTAATACTCAATAGTTTAAAACCAAAAATCACAAGTACTGTAACACCAAGTCCTGTGATCGTCGCTGCGACTGGAAGGGATAATTTGCCTCCGGTTGCTTCTACAATTCCGTTCGCAAATACCGAGTTCTGTACACCAAACCAGCCGATACAGGAGATCGCAATGACGGCACCGATAATACTGGAACCATGTCTGCCAAATCCCGTCCATCTCGATAGCAGACTCGTAGAAAGTCCTTCCCGTGCTCCGGCATAACCGAGAAGAAAACTAATGACTTGCAAAATGACACTGCCGAACATGGTAGCCCAAAAGGCCTGCCAAAATGTCATCCCATATCCCAGGGAAGCTCCAAGAATAAATTGTGATATGGTCGCCAACGCCCCAACACGGACAATCGTAATACTCCATAGCGATTGCCGTGCAGACATCGGTACCCTTGTCAGTGAATAATCATCTCCCATTGCTGCTTTATTATTTGCTCCGTTACCCATTATTCATATCCTCCTATGTTTGCTTTACTATTTACAAAGGTTCAACGAATGTAATAACCCTATGTATTCAATTTTCTGACTATTTAGGTTAAATATTCAACACTTCTGCTATCGCGAAATAAATTATATTCCATTTTTTCTGACATATTTCGTTAAATTAAAGCTATTCATGGCTCTTCAAATTGCGGCTAATTACGGTTTATTCGTAGAAACATATTTTTCATTCAATTCATCGAATAAGGATTCAAGAATCTGAATCGCAAGTACCACCTGTTCTTCAAAATCCTTTCCCTTATACAATTTAATTCCCCAAAAAACGCCATTACCGATAAGGACAAATTGCTTTATTATACGATTCATTTCTGCATCTGTAATCTGTGGATAACTTTTCCGCAAGCTCGACTGCAACGTGTCAACAAGCCAGTTATTATATCGCTGCATATGTTGATGGAGATATTGGGAAATTTCATCAATCGGTGATGTCACCAGTGAAATATACGCATCCGTTCCTTGCATATCCCCAGTATGGTGGGATACAATCCCATGAATCATTTCCGTAAAAATCTGTTTCACCGGCTTGTCCTGATTTTCATGGAAAATGCTCTCCATTTTCTGAAAGTGACGGTCTAACAGCTGTTGAAAAGCAGCGATAAATAACTCTTCCTTATTTTTATAAAAAAAATAAATCGACGCCGGCTTAATCCCAACTTCATCCGCGATTTTTTTCATCGTTGCCCCATGATATCCATATAAGGCATAGTTTTTCAGAGCGGCACTAATCAATTTTTTATGCAATATATCACCACCTAATGAATGTTAGCTTTGATTATATTCCTTATTTTTCGACATGTCAACAATTTTTTTGATAATTTACGTTAAATAAATTATTTTTACTATAAAAAGAAAGGGGCTGTCCAAAAATTCATTAATTTTGACTTTTTGGACAGCCCCAGTTTTTACTTAGACCATAAGAAGTTTTATTCGATTACCTTTTAACCGCCCGAATCACGGTAAAAAATGTCCGTCACTTTCCTGTAATGGAGTTGATTATGTTTCGCTTTTTTTACTTTTCTCAATGCCAACCACCAAAGAAACACCATAAACGGAATAATGATCATTAACCAAACCTTTTCTTTTAACAAAATATAGTCGTATAAACTGTGCAATAAAATTGGAAAAACTAATGAATAGAACATCCATGGATG
This sequence comes from Caldibacillus sp. 210928-DFI.2.18, assembly GCF_020554505.1. Taxonomy (NCBI): domain Bacteria; kingdom Bacillati; phylum Bacillota; class Bacilli; order Caryophanales; family Bacillaceae; genus Caldibacillus; species Caldibacillus sp. 210928-DFI.2.18. The sequence continues at coordinate 56,856 of NZ_JAJCHL010000008.1, read as the reverse complement.
ATGTTCGTCCTGTTTCATAAACTTTGCTTTTCCAATATAATATCCCATGATTACGCCAAATAATGCATGACTGGATACCGGTAAAATAGCTCTGCCTATCGCATATTTGATGCCATTTCCTAACAAATATAATATGTTTTCAGCTGTAGCAAACCCCAGTGAAATGGACACCCCATAAACAATCCCGTCATAATGCTCATCAAATTCCATAGATTTATAGATAGTAAAATAAATGATAAACCATTTAAAAAACTCTTCTAAAAAACCGGTGGTAAATGCTTTTACGGAATCGAGCGGCAACACTTGCTCTTTTTCCAGTACATATTGTATAAACATAATAGGGAATACCATAATCATGCCAAGTAAAAATATGCGAAATACTTCTTTGAGAGGTTCCTTCTCGTATTCATCTTTTAAGTAAAAATAGGATAGAAGGGCAAAACCAGGTGCAATACCGGCTGAAATGATTGTAAACATGACCCGCCTCATTTCAATTCTTTTTTACCATCGTATCATGAATAAAAAAAATTGAAAATATGTAAAAGACTGTTCACTTGGAGGATTTTATGAAGAAAATAGTTGTTATTCTTACTGGTGGAACGATATCAATGTATGAAGATGCGAATTCAAAATCTGTTAAGCCACATTTATCCAATCCATTATTAGATAAAGCTGATGAAATGGAAAAAATGGCCGATATCATTTTCGAAACTCCATTCAATCTTCCATCACCACATATTACACCAAAAGAGATGTTACAAATAAAGAAAATCATCGATCGTTATCTTGAAAAAGGTGGTGTTGACGGATTTGTCATTACCCACGGAACAGATACTTTGGAAGAGACAGCATACTTCTTAAATTTGACCATTGAAACCGATGTTCCGATCATTATTACCGGTGCAATGCGGTCAAGCAATGAAATTGGTACGGACGGATTTTATAACTTTTTAACATCGATTCGCACGGCGGTTCACGATCAAGCAAAAAGTAAAGGTGTTCTTGTCGTATTAAATGATGAAATCCATACCGCAAAAAATGTAACAAAAACACACACGAGTAATTTATCAACTTTCCAAAGTCCGCAATATGGACCGATAGGCATTGTTACAAAAAAAGAAATTGTTTTCCATTATCAGCCAAAATTGGAATCAAAGCTGACAATTAAAGAGCTGACAAAGCGAGTTGAACTTGTCAAGGCATACGCCGGCATGGATGCATCACTTTTTTACTATCTAAGTCAAATGAATATTGACGGTTTGGTTATCGAAGCACTTGGACAAGGCAATTTACCGCCGATGTGTTTGCCGGGGGTTAAAGCATTATTGGATAAAAAAATTCCAATTGTCCTAGTCTCCCGCTGTTTCAACGGTATTGTCGAGGATATTTATGCATATGAAGGCGGCGGCGTTCAATTAAAACAAATGGGAATCATATTTTCAAACGGATTAAACGGTCAAAAAGCAAGAATCAAATTACAAATAGCTTTAGAAAAAACAAATGATCTTAAAAAAATTGAATCTTGGTTTCATGAATAGTTGTTTTCCTTTACTGATCAAGTCGAAACTATATTTATACAACGTAAACTAAGAGGATAGCATACTTTTCCTATCCTCTTCTCATTATCGTTACTAAGAAAAAGCGATGTTTTGTAAGTTAGTTTTCTTTTGATTTGGTCAATACCACCTATCCAAAAACAAACGCCATTTTTTACACTTAATTTTTCAAAAAGAACTATTGCTTTCGGATCTCTTTTTTTTAAGTAGTTTCTTACAGACAGAGCAGGTCCATTTTCTAAGATATTATGAATTTAATCGTTTTTTTATTTCACTGGCAATTAAGTCCCCGTGAAATCGACCGTTTTCAATAAAAATTTCATTTGCATTGTTTCCGGCAGCAATCACACCGGCAATAAATATACCTTCCACATTAGTTTCCATTGTTTCTTCGTTAAAAAATGGTCGACCGGTTACCGGATCGATGGTTACCCCCATTTTAGTTAGGAAACGATGATCCGGATGGTACCCTGTCATCGCAAAAACAAAATCATTAACTATTTCTTCTCTTTTTCCGTCAACCTCATAGATAACTGAATTTGGAGTTATTTCAATTACATTCGCTTGAAACACCATCGCAATCTTTCCGTTTCTCACCATTGCCTCAAATTCAGGCAACACCCATGGTTTAATATGATTTGAATATTCGGAACCGCGATACAAGACCGTTACTTTCGCTCCTGCTTGCTGAAGTGCCAAAGCCGCATCGACACTTGAGTTTTTACCCCCGATAACAACAACATTTTGGCCAAAGTAAGGATGTGCCTCTTTAAAATAATGGAATACTTTCGATAATTCCTCTCCGGGTATATTCATATCGTTTGGGTGATCATAATACCCGGTTGCGATGATAATAAATTTTGCTTCATATCGATCCTTTGAGGTAGTTACGGTAAAAAGGTCTCCAGTTTTCCCCACCGATTCGACTGCTTCAAACGGTGCAATCCGCAGTTGTTTTATTTTGACCACTTCACGATAATATGCCAAAGCTTGATTGCGAGTCGGTTTGCGGTTTTCCGTAATAAAAGGAACACCGCCAATTTCCAATCGATCACTTGAGCTGAAAAAAGTTTGGTGTGTTGGAAATCGATAAATTGAATGAACAATATTTTCTTTTTCAATAATTAATGGGTTGATCCCAATTTCTTTTAAACGAATAGCTGCAGCTAACCCACAAGGACCGCCGCCAACGATGATGCACTCCTCATAATGCATAGTAAATCCTCCTCAACAAGTTCATCTGATGTGACCGTTAATTTCTTTTAATCTAATGATAGGAGAATAAGGGCATTCTTTCAACATTAATTTAAAGCGAGTTAAGTGGAGGTTTAAACTTAAATTAATGGAATAAGGCAATTCCAGCATCTGGAATTGCCTTATTCAATCAATTTTCGTACTTAAAAAAATACAATAATTAGACCCAACCTCGAAAACGGCATGCTTCTGCTAATTTACGAACACCAACCATATAAGCAGCTAACCGCATATTTATTTTTCTGGTGGCAGCGGTATTGTAAACATTATTGAACGCTCGGACTATAATTTTTTCTAATTTCTCTTCTACTTCTTCTTCTGACCAGTAATATCCTTGATTATTTTGTACCCACTCAAAATAGGAAACGGTCACGCCCCCCGCTGAAGCTAACACATCAGGGACGATTAATTTTCCGCGTTCCGTTAAAATTTTTGTTGCTTCTAAAGTTGTCGGACCATTTGCGGCCTCAACAATAATATTTGCTTTAATACGATGTGCATTTTCTTCGGTGATCTGATTTTCGATTGCAGCCGGAATAAGTATATCGCAATCTAATTCCAGTAATTCCTGATTGGAAATCGTATTTTTAAATAAATTCGTTACCGTTCCAAAACTGTCTCTTTTATCCAGTAAATAATCTATATCCAAACCATCCGGATCATACAACGCACCGTAAGCATCAGAAATCCCGATTACTTTGGCACCGGCATCATGCATGAATTTTGATAAAAAGCCGCCAGCATTACCGAATCCTTGAACGACAACACGGGCTCCTTCTAATTGAAATCCCTGCTTTTTGGCTGCTTCACGGATACAAATCGTAACACCTTTAGCCGTTGCAGAATCTCGTCCATGTGAACCGCCTAAAACTAACGGTTTCCCGGTAATAAATCCCGGTGAGTTAAATTCATCAATCCGGCTATATTCATCCATCATCCACGCCATGATTTGCGAATTAGTAAAAACATCCGGTGCCGGAATATCTTTTGTCGGACCGACCAACTGACTGATCGCTCTTACATAGCCGCGACTTAAAGCTTCCAACTCTCGAAACGACATTGTCCGTGGATCACAAACAATCCCGCCCTTTCCTCCACCATAAGGCAGGTCGACAATCCCACATTTTAAACTCATCCAAATGGACAGTGCCTTGACTTCCCGCTCAGTAACATTAGGATGAAAGCGGATTCCTCCCTTTGTCGGACCGACCGCATCATTATGTTGTGCCCGATAACCGGTAAAAACTTTCGTTGTACCGTCATCCATCCGAACCGGAATCTTTACTGTAATCATCCGGAGAGGTTCTTTTAACAATTCATATACGTCTTCTGAGTAACCTAATTTATCAAGTGCTTCACGTATTATCGTTTGCGTTGATGCTAATACATCATTTTTTTCTTCAGTATCGAAATGCTCTGAACCCTTTTGGGTGGTCATTTGTAAACCTCCTAATACACCGACAAATATTTGTTATTCAAAACTAAGTATACACAGAATTTAATATAATGCAAGGAAAATGACAGGGTTTGCAGGACTAAAGCAACATGAATCGATATGAGTCTCTTTTCATAAGAGACTCATAGATTTTGGAAATGTTTCATCAAGATTTGAATGGCAGATTCATTGATTAAACATCGACCGTATTCTTCAAGAAATGCATATGTGATGGGGGAATTGTCCCCGTATTCAGAGAGGATTGAGGAGATTTGGTCAATTTTTGTTTCATCGTTAATCAGTAAATATAAATAGTAATGATTTTTATAGGTAAAAAGCGAGCCTCCCTGCCAAACCGGATAAATCCGGTGGGCAAATTGGAGCAAGTTTTCTATATCTGTAAAAAGATATAAGAACTCTGCATTTACTTGAGTGGAGTCATTCCAATCTTGAGATTGAAATAGATCATTTTCAAAACTAAAATCATCATCCTCTTTTAACGTGAACGAAATAACCAACCCTTGAGTTTGAAGAGAATATACCTCTGTAATAATTGTCCCTTCCATAAATTGTTCAAATTCCTCATAGGCTTCGTTTATCATATTGAAAAAGAGTTGATGCCATTTTAAAGAATTTTTATCCACATCATCCTCTGAAAGTCCAAGTTCCACCAATTCATCATATGTCAAAAAAATTTTTATTTGGTTTCCATCAATTCGCTCTAACCGCATAAGTTCGGCCTCCTGACTGTTGCAACTCCTATTGTATCGTATGAAAAATTTAATTATTTGTTCTTGGTACAGTCATAATTTCAGGAAACCGCTCCTCATTTATTTTCATGATACAAATTTATATCATATTTATTTTTCATCATTTCAAATACAAGATGGCGTTTTTCCCATCCTTCACCTTTCCATAAATCCGCACTTTTATCAATAATTTCGCAACGCAGCGCATGATATTCCTTTTCATATTTATCCATCTGCTTTTTCAAGACATTCATATATCCAAATAATCCAAACAAGGCGAATAAATAATACCCATTCTGTGAATTTGATACAAAAGTATTGAACATCTCAGCAGCCGAGTATGAATTTGGTTGGTAAACCGATATATATAAATAAATTCCGTACATAATAAATCCAAACACTGTTAACCAAACAACAATCAGATGACGTTTTTCATATTTATCAAACTTTCTTTTTCGCTTAACAACATTTTGCAACATTTCTTTTGTTGCTTCATCGGTCCAATCTTCCAAATTTTTAATAGCATCTTCCACAACAACCCAGCTCCCCCATACATAATATCTATATATTAAAAATATGGGCAAGCTGTACAACATATTCCTTGAGTTTTCCATTAAAAATCAGAGGGATGGAAAAATTCCCTCTGCTTGAACTCTCTATTCAAATTCAACTTGTTCAAAATGATCATCGTCTTTAACCGGATCTTCCTCTGAATGAAGAACATGATAATAGTAGATAAGACCTATCGTAATCGGTAATAGCAAAAAAATAAACGCTAAAATTTTTATTAAAGGATTTTGCATTTTCCTTTTTTTCTTTTTCTTCTTTTTGGCAGCTTCCCGTTTTTTCTTATGATACTCGCTCCGTGACGGCAAATGGGAAGCCATGATCGTCTCTTCTTGTTGTTGTTGAGACAATTTCCTCAATCGTTCTGCCTGATCCTGTTGCACCATTATCAGCCACTCCCTTTAATTAAACATCCCAACCTTTTATTTCTGTTTGGGGAGGTTTTTAAAATAAATAAACAGCCCTAATAAACAATCGATAACAAAGTGCATAAAGAACGAAACGGCCAGATTTCCTGTCCACTCATATATGAAACCGATAAAAAAACTTAATACCATGACATCAAAAAATAAAAATTTATTGAATAAATAACGGAAATGAACGAGTGCAAAAATAACACTTGCCGTGACAAGACCAAATTTCGTTTGCAAGACACCGCGAAACAATAATTCTTCACAAAACGCAACGAGCAGAGTCATGAAAATAATCGGAACAACACCACGATTTGTAAATAATCGTTCATTAATTCCCCCATCATCAAAATACGCTAAGGGTAAAAATTTCATTAGTAAAAAATCAATGAAGACAACAAGCGTCCCTGCTCCTCCGCCAATTATGAGGATGGATTTGATGTTACTGAAATCGAATAATTGAAAGACGTCTAGGAAATCCGGAAAAAGGAAAAAGGCAAGGAGGACCGCAATAAAAAAAATTAGTGCTTGAGAAATGTAAAAATTTAATAAAAGTTCCTGATCGGACAATTGGTCAATCATTTGTTTTTGTCGATTTTTCACTTCATATCTCCATTTCTATCGAAAATAGTTCCGCCAGTCTATGTCGCCAATTAATCGGAAGAACCTGTTTCTTTAGTGCATTTGCTTGTTGATAACATGATAAATCGAGTCCACAATTATCGCAACAATTATCGTGTCTTTCTCTTTTTGTTTCCTGGAAGCTCATCAGCAATCGCTCTCGCCGACAACCTTCATATTCAATCCAATCTGTTATTTCTTGCAGTTTCACCTTTTTAATTGCCAGCCTTTCGTCAATAAATGAACGCAATTTCCTTTTAAAATCATTTTCGTCTTTACTATTTATATAAAACTTCCATAACAGTCGCCATTGTACTTCGGTATAACCTTCAGGGACTGCTGTTTTCTCCGGGACATTCCCGTCTATATTGTTGAGAAAATTTTTCAATCGTTGAATCCGTGAAAAATGGTCGATTTGAATATCGCTTGGATATTCGGATTCTAACAATTGTTGTTGGAGAAAGATATCGTCGTCCGCATAAAGCATAACAGCAATACTTTTTTCTCCATCTCGTCCGGCACGACCAATTTCCTGTAAATAAGATTCGAGATTGATCGGTGGATGAAAATGAATAATATAACGGACATTTTCTTTATTTACACCCATGCCAAATGCACTTGTTGCACACATTATTTTTAATTCATCATATAGAAATTGTTGTTGAAGTAATATCCGCATTTCTTGATCGATCCCGGAATGGTAAGCTGCCGCCGGGCCAAGAGAACGTTCATTCAACTCTTTTGCAACTTCATTTGCCAATTTTTTACTGGAAAAATATAAAATACCGGGGCCTGTTAATTGCTTGACCAGTTCAAACAAATGTTGTTTTTTTGTCTGATAATCTCGGACTTTGATTACTTGTAAAGCGATATTTGGCCGATCTACAGAATTAATATATTCCTCGGCATTTTCCATATGTAAGAACTTTTTAATATCATTTTGAACATCTTCCCGGGCAGTCGCTGTTAGTGCTAAGGTAACAGGATTTCCCAACTCGCGGCGAATCCGTCCCAGTTCAAGGTAATCAGGACGAAAATCATATCCCCACTGGGAAATACAGTGAGCTTCGTCAATAACTAATAAAGAAACTGGAACGGACTTTATTTTTTTAAAAATAAAATCGTTTTGGATTAATTCAGGCGAAATATATATAAATTTGTACTTGTGAACGTTCTGCAAAACCGATCGCCTTTCCTCCCTTGTTAAAAACGAATTGATGGCAACAACCCGTTTTTCACCGCGTATTTTCATCTGCTCAACTTGATCCTGCATGAGTGAAAGCAACGGGGAAATAATTAAGACCATCCCTTTCATTAAGTAACCCGGCAGTTGGTAGCATAATGATTTCCCTGTTCCGGTTGGTAAAAGCGCCAACGTATCCTTTCCGTTCAAAATGGATTGAATAATTTCCTTTTGTCCTTTTCGAAACTGAGTATAAGAAAATTTTTCATATAAAATCTTTTCTAACTCCATTTTCCCACCTATTTTTTCCTAATCATAATTAAACATCATTTTTGTCATTCATTTTGGATAAGACTAAGCGAATTGAAAAATAATCAATATCCGTCAAATAGTCTTTAATCGTTTTTAATTTTCTCGTTTGTAAAAGGTTTACCGCTTCGGTTATTCGTTTTTGTGTTTCTGGTTTTACATAAGTTTCAATTGAAAATGTCGGATCCAGTAAAGCAATTTCAATGATATGGTCTTCAATGGTACTTTTCTTTAGTTTACGAAATTTTGCAATTTCCTCAACGTTCTTTCCATATTTTAAAAATTTATATGTTTCCCAACTTGAACTGGTTAAAGTCCACGGTGACTTTCGATCAGCGAGCAATGAAGAAAGGATTGGAAATTCACCTCTTTCATGCCAAATGGTTTTGATCATAAAATGAAGGCAGCTGCGAAATGCTAATAGGTAATATGTCTCGTCTACAGCAGCTTGTTTGGCAATTTGCGTTGAGGTGTAGCCCGGTTTTTGATAGCCGGTAAATCTCGCTACGATATAATCAGGATTTTCTCGGTTCTGTTCACAAATTTCAAAAATTGTAAAAAGTTCATGATATAAGCGTAGTGATAATTGTTTTTTGTTATAAATTTGCCGCTTCTCTCCAAGCCAACGTTTCACCCAGTTTTGGATTGGATAGTCTCTAACAACCGGAATAAATTTCGTTTCACTATAGGCCCAATTAGTAAGTATTTGAATGAGTAGGGTTAGTCTTTGCCAAAAAAGTTGTTCAATTTTGTGAAATTGCCAACCATTTAAGTGGTCCGGTATCGGATATCCCGACATCAACTCGGAAAGTACTTTTTTGCCTGAATCAGTCAGCGTGACCGTTTTATCGGAAATAACTATTGACCCGGTTTTTTCTAATTTTTTCACTGTATCAATAAAAGCATCAGCGTCCATTTCCGGGTATACTGAGTAAAGATGTTGTAATGAATACCAAACTGCATCTTGTAATGTTTGTGTCGATTTTTTTCCGGTTAACAAATATTGGACAGCTTTAATTGATCGCTCATCTTTAAATTGGTATATACAGTACAAAATTAAAGCATAAAAGTAGTTCACAGGTATCACCACCTTTATTTTACCATGAATTCGTTGCAACGAATGGTTTTCTTTTCTCCAGGTAGATTTTCAACTAATTGTCAATAATCAACAAGGTTGGATCATTTCCAGCTACAAATCTATTGAAAAGTCTTTGCCCGAGTTTTACAATAAAAGATGTCTTCCCTTCGTTCATGTAAAGAGAGACGAATAAATAAAGGAGGCTATAATGGAATGGGCAAATATACAATCGTTGACAAAGAAACATGTATCGCATGTGGTGCCTGTGGTGCTGCTGCTCCAGATATTTATGATTATGATGATGAAGGTATTGCATATGTAATACTTGACGATAATACCGGTACGAGTGAAGTACCTGAAATATTAGAAGACGATATGATGGATGCTTTCGAAGGCTGTCCGACTGATTCCATTCGTGTCAGTGATGAACCTTTTGATGGGGACCCGGACAAATTTGAGTAATGTGTAAAAGGACCGATACTATTCATATCGGTCCCTTTATACTAATGTTTAATATCTATACCTGGTTAAATGCAGACTGTTGTTTTTGAATCCAACTTTGCATCCTGATATATAATCCAAAGAAAACAGCGGATATTAATATTCCTTTTAGTAAATTAAACGGCAAAATCGCTTGAACAACTACTTCATTCGGCAAGTGGAAATTTAAAAAGTAGCCATACATCGGGATAAATACAAAATAATTCAGTACACTCATCACAAGTGCCGTAATCACACTGGCAGTTGCTAAAGCAATGGTTAAGCCTTTTGTCGTTTTAATTTTTAGATAAACAAAATACGTTGGCAAAATAAAACAGATTCCGGTGACAAAATTGGCAATATGACCAACTGGGACACCTGTTTCACTGCCGGTTGAAATTAAATCCAATAAATTTTTAATTAACTCGATTAGTATTCCTGCTGCCGGTCCCATAATCATGGCCCCTATCAACGCAGGAATATCACTAAAATCAATTTTTAACCACGTTGGGAAACCCGGGAGTGGAAAGTTCAGGAGCATTAAAACATACGCGACTCCACTAAGCATTCCAATGGTTACAAAAGCTTTGACATTAAATTTTTTCATTTCTACCTCTCCTTTTTTGTGATTCATCACAAAAGAAAGAAGAAGAATTGGTTTCGATTTCTTCCTCACAATAAAACCCCGAGAAAAATTCCTCGGGGAGATTGTTTAATAGCAGGTTAAATAAACGTCCTGAAATGAAAACAGAACAAACCGAAACCTCCATCTTCTCCCATCCAGACTATACTGTCGGCTTTGGAATCTCACCAAATCCTGTCTAAAAATTAGACTCGCGGGCTTAAAGGATACACCTTATTACCGCCGGTCGGGAATTTCACCCAGCCCCGAAGATGAACCATATTTTTTATTTAATATACTATATAAAAACAAAATTGTAAAGTAGAAAAACCTACATCCTGCGTATTTTTAGTAAAAAGATAAAATGAAATGGATCTAAAACCTCCGAATGGCCGGGCATGCTTTTCTACTGTTCCACCACTAATTGTTGGCCGGGTACAATGATTTCACTCTGTAAATCATTTAATTGTTTTATATCATGAACTGTTGTTTCGTACTTATTGGCAATTCCCCAAAGCGTATCACCGGATTTAACTGTGTACTTATCGGATAGCGTTTTACCCACCTCTACAGCTTTGGTAGGCATTGAACCGGCACTAACATGCTGGCCGATTTCCCCGATACCGAAAATTTTTGTCGGGTCTATGGAGTTCTCTTTCGTTTCCGTCCATTCATTTTGATGTATTTCAAAATGCAAATGGGGGCCCGATGATTCACCAGTACTGCCCATCAATCCGATCTTCTGCCCTTTAGCAACCATTTGTCCTTCTTGAACTTCTCTTTTAAACAAATGGGCATAGACCGTTTCATAACCTGTTTCATGTTTAATAAACACAACATGACCATATGTATCAGAATAATATGATTTACTTACACGACCGTCATCGACAGATAATACCGGAGTCCCTGTTACATCGGCGATATCAATTCCTTTATGTTGACCATTCCTTGTGCCAAATACATCGGTAATAACACCGTCTGCAGGCCAAATCCATGACAGTTCCATCCCCTCGGCCCTTGCGATTGATTGCTTACTTCCGATAATAAGAATGGTGATAATTACCATCATAATTATGCCAAGCAGCAGTCTTTTTATATATTCAACCATTATTTTCCTCCTAAAATTAATCATACCTTCGAACATTCTCAAATAGTGCTTGTCCAAAAAATGACAATAAAACCACATTACATTATTATGATTATTTCACCTAAGTTTATTCGGAAAAAATGAAAAAAATGTGAATGTCGATGGAAAAAATTGTTTTTGAATCATTTAACAATGATTAATATGGCAACTCATTTATGGTGTCACTGCATGTAAATCAATTAAATTTGGCGCAACAGGAACATCAGGCGTGCCATCAACAGAAAGCATCACGGTCTTGAAACGATGAAAAACGTTTTTTCGGATTATTTTTCGACGATCCTTCACGACCTAATGACCCGGCTTTTTCGGTTGCCATCTCCATCTTTGAATTTGCCTAGTCATCTAGATAATCTGGATTAAATAATTTTCCAGCGAAAAAAATGACGAAAAGCAGACCGACGACCTTTGAGGTGGGGGTCTTACTTCCCGTTAAGGTGATAAAGTGAAACTTCCCGGAAATTTATACCCAAAACGTATAAAAAAAGGGCGCCCATACATTCTAACTACTTTTATGATGGGAAAGCCCTTGTATTTAAGTGTAATGCATAAAAACTGGCTGCTAACTGGCCGCCGCCGCTTTTCTATGTTCCGTATGAAACAAGATTTATCGGCAAATATTTACAACTTTCTTTAATTTTCTTGTGGTAAAACGAAAACAAATGTCGTACCTTGGCCGATTTTACTTTTTACATAAATCGTTCCTTGATGGGCATCAATAATGTTTTTAACAATGGCCAGCCCAAGACCGGTTCCGGATCTACCTCTCGTTCTCGCTTTATCGGCTTTATAAAATCGTTCAAAGACAAACGGAAGATCTTCTTCAGGAATGCCGGACCCATTATCGGACACTTCAACTTGGAGCCCTTTTTCGCTATCTTTAACAATGATTCGGACCAGACCGTCTTCATGTGTATGGCGAATTGCATTATCCACTAAATTCGTCAGTACTTGCTCGATACGATCCGGATCAAACGTATAAACTTTTTTCAATGTTTCTACTTGTATTTCTAATCGGACATTACTAACCTTTGCAACCCCCATAAACTTTTTAGAGATTCGCTCAATGAATGGTTTTATTTCAACATTTTCTTTGTACAGGCGCATTTGACCCGATTCTAACCTCGCCAAGTCGAGCAACTCATTAACTAGCCGCCCCATACGCTGAGATTCCTCATTAATAACCGTGGTAATTTCTTTTCGCTCTTGTTCACTGGCGGCAATATCATCCATCAGCGCCTCACTGTACCCTTGCAACATGGCAATAGGGGTTCTTAATTCATGAGAGACATTTGCAATAAAATCTTTCCTGAGTTTATCCAGTTTTCTTTCTTCAGTCATATCACGCAATACTGCAACTGCACCACGAATCGATTGTTCATCAAATTGAGGCGTAACAATAACTGTCCAATATTTCCCTTGAAAAGAAATTTCTCCTGTTTGTTCTGTTTCATTCGCAACCGCATCGTTAATCAGGTTGATTAATTTTTGAGGTATTTTGGAAGTATCATTATTAATTTCTTGTTCTTTTTCCCATGCTTTAATAAATTGTTGTGCCGGCGGATTCGTAACGATGATTTCCCCTGCTTTATTAAAGGTAATCACTCCGTCAGCCATACTGCTTAAAATACTTGATAATTGCTCTTTTTCCTGTTTTAATGCGGTCACATTAATCTTCAATTGTTTCCGCATTTGATTAAATGTTTTCGCCAATTCACCGATCTCATCACGTGTTAAAATCGGTACTTTTACATCAAATTTTCCTTTCGCGACTTCGGCAGCAGATTCACGCATTTTCCGAAGCGGGGCAGTAATTCTCGTTGACAAGAAAAACGCAAAAACGGTTGTTAAGATAAAGGCAATTAAAGCAGACCACATAATAATTTTATTAGTGGCTTTCATTGTATCATTCATGACATCTAATGACTGGTATATAAATACAGCACCTTTTTGATTGGAAAATTTATCCAGCGGTACGCCAATCATTAATGCTTGATCGACATTGCCCGTTTCCGAGGATAATTGTATTTCTTTTTTGACTGTTTTGTTACCAGTGAAAACCTTTTTAAATACAGGATCATTGTAAAAATAGTTTAAAGTAAATTTTTCAGCATCATCTTGTTGTGAATAGTATATATGATCCTCATCGGTAATAATAATTGCGTTTGTTACATCATCCAACAATTCCCAGGCAACTTCCAAACCAAATTCCAAATCGTCATGCCTCTCAAGATTAACCGCAATCCTATAAGCCGTATTCGTCAAAGAATCTGTTGCTCGTTCACCAACAAAATCATTGAAAAATTGAATGATTAAAACTAATAACACAAATAAAACAACGAAAACGAGCAATAATATCGTTGCCCAAAGTTTTAAGACAACACTATTCCATTTCATTCATGAACGACCTCGAACTTATATCCCACGCCCCAAACCGTTACAATCATTTTTGCCGCTTCTTCCGACACTTTACTTAATTTTTCCCGTAAACGCTTGACATGGGTGTCGACGGTGCGCAAGTCCCCGAAAAATTCATAATGCCAAACTTCCTTTAATAATTGCTCTCGGTCAAATACTTTATCAGGGGTTTTGGCCAAAAAATACAGCAAATCATATTCCTTAGGAGTTAAACTTACTTCTTTTCCGTTTGCCAATACACGATGCGCATCATGATCTATTGTTAAATGTGGGAATACCAGGACATTCTTTGCTGTTGTATCTGTTTGTAAAAAGCCTGTTACAGACGATCTTCTTAAAAGTGCCTTTACGCGAAGAACAACTTCTCGTGGACTAAACGGTTTGACAATGTAATCATCTGTACCGACTTCAAAGCCTTGAACCCGGTTTGCCTCCTCACCTTTTGCCGTCAACATAATGATTGGTGTTGCTTTCTTATCTCGGATTTCCCGACAAACGTCTATGCCGTCTCTTCCGGGTAGCATTAGATCAAGTATGATCAAATCATAATCATTTGCCAGTGCTTTTTCTAAAGCTTCGTTTCCTTCTTGTGCTTCATCGATCAAATAATTTTCCCGCTCTAAATACATTTTCAATAATCTTCTAATCCGTTCTTCATCATCAACAATTAAAATTTTCACTTCTTGTTCCATAAGGTTAACCCTCCTTACCAATATTGTACAAAAATCGACAACTTTTTTCTATATTTATTTCACGATTACAAAAGTGACCAAAAAACTTTTTGTCACTACTAGTATAAATGTTCCCATAAAAAAAGTCTCCAATAATGAATAATGGAGACCGCCAAAATGTGACAAATACGTCACATTTCACTTATTTCATTCAAAAAACTTTTACATATAGAGTCAAAATTCACTGTTCTTATCAATAATTTTTAATAGGACGATCACACATAGGAATGTAATCCGGCAATAATCAGGTTGACAAAAACAAGATTAAACATAATGATGCCAAATCCGATGACCGCAAGCCAGGCTGATTTTTCACCATGCCAACCTTTAGAAAGGCGTAAATGAAGAAAAGCAGCGTAGAAGAGCCAAGTGATCAATGCCCATACTTCTTTTGGATCCCATGCCCAAAACCTGGTCCACGCAATTTGGGCCCAAATCATCGCAAAAACGAGTCCGCCGAGTGTAAATACAGGAAATCCGATCAATACTGATCGATAGCTGATTTCATCGAGAAAATCGGCATTAATTTTTTTCACAAACGGATGAAATAGCCGGGCTGCCTTTTTCCTTGTTATTAAGCGAATCAATATATAAAGAACCGTGCCTGCAATAAAGGACCAAATAACTGTATTAAATTTTTGTGCTTCAAGGATTGCAGGCATTTCCAAGATTGGTTCCATTCTTCCTGCTGTTAACAAGTTCCATTCATTGGGTCCCAAAATTGCAGGTAAAGTATATTTTAATGTGGAGGTATTTCCTTCTTTATCCACCCATTCAAAAACGGCTTGATAGTTCATTATTGAAAAAACCAATTTAATCATGATAAATCCAATAACGGCATTGATACAGTATAAGATCATTTCCAAAAAAAATTGTTTCTTTGGAGGTGCTGATGCGTCAATCGTTTTGATTAAATAAATTAATCCGGCAATAAAACTAATCGACAAAATTGCTTGTCCGGCTGCGGTTGTCATCACATGAATGGGCAGCCAATAACTTTGTAATGCCGGGATAAGCGGCGTTACATCTTTCGTAAACATGCTGCCATAAGCGATGATGATTAAAACAATCGGCAGGGTAAACAAACCGAGAACGGTGGATCGATAAATTGAATAAATGATAATAAAGGCTCCCACCATCATAATGCTAAAAAACGTAATAAATTCAAACATATTGCTAACAGGTGCATGTCCTGCCGCAATCCACCTTGTAATAAAATAACCGAGTTGAGAAATAAATCCCAAAATCGTGAGCGTCATAGCGATTTTTCCGCTTCGAACCGGTTTATTCTGATAAGGACTGCCTTCTAACCCTTTTTTCTGTCTAATCGCTCCCCCAAAAAATAAAATTGCTACCAAATAGAAAACAAAAGCTGCAAATAATAAATTGCCGCTCAGTTCAACCAACTGACTTCCCCCCTTGTCCTTCCATGGCTTTCTTTTCTTTTAACAAAGTTTGATCAACGGGAACTGGAATTTTTGTTCCGTGAACGATCGTTTCAATCTCCTTTGCAAAACCGTACCAATTTTTATTTGTATGACCGGCTAACAAAATGACTCCGTTTTCTTGTTTCAACCAGATCCTGCGATGGTACCAGAACGAACCCTGCGCAACACCAATCAAAAATATTACGCCGCCCAACGCAATAATCGGCAAAGTTAAATCTTTTCTGACCGTCAATCCACTATAATTCACAGTATCTACTGATTTGAAAGTCATTTTATATTTATTTTCACCTATCGGTTCGATCGTCTGTTGAATGGCAGCAAAACTAACTTCTCCTTGTGGTTTGTCCGGTGTAACCATTTTAAAAGCAAAAGCCGGATTTACCGGTTTACTCGATTTTGTTGAAGGTTCACCATCTACTATTTGAAAATCAGGAAAATAGCTCATTAACTCAACGTGATAACCGTTACCTAAATCATAGTTTTCCTCAGGATTTGTTAAATCAATCGTAATGTCCCCAAATGTTTGTCCGCTTTGTTTATCGGTTAATGAAAATGTCATTTTTGCAATTTCGTTCAAGCGATAACTTGATTGATAGATAGCATATTGATCAAATTTTAATGGTTTATTCACTTGAATCTGGTAATCTTCCAATTTATGTAATTTCGGTTTCTCCCCGGGTAATGACGCTTCTGCTTTATACAACGTAATATTAGACTGGTAGTTTTTGACAACCCCACCTTTTTGGTTAAGCGCTTCCTTATATACTTCACCATCGGATTCATCATATAGTTCCAAAATAAATTGGTGATTCGTAAGATAGTATTCTTTATTTGTACCGGGGATTGCTAACGTATCGCCTTCTTTAATCCATAGCGCTTCATTCACATAAAATCCCGGTGCAAAACGAAGCATAGCTCCAATGAGAAAAATAATTAATCCAATATGATTGATATAAGGGCCCCATCTGGAAAACCTGCCCTTTTCCGCCAGCAAATTCCCGTTTTCTTCCATCACGTTATAACGTTTTTTCGTTAATCTTTCTTTTACTATCGCAATATCTCCAACGGTATTATCAATCTGTTTTTCACTATATAGTCGTTGCCGTTTTAAAAACCCGGAATTGCGAGTGACTTTTTGATTTTTCAATGCTTTGTACAGAGGGATAACCCGGTCCAGACTACAAATGACTAACGAAACACCAATGGAAGCAATCAGTAATAAGTACCACCAAGATCCGTATAAATCATGGAAACCAAGCGTATAATAAATTTTCCCAAACCAGCCATATCTTTCCTCATAATATTGATTCACCGGTATTTGTATCGACAAATTTCCTTCCTGCGGTAAAACGGTTCCGATAATTGAAGCAATTAGCGTAACGACGATTAAGGTTACTCCGACTTTCACTGATGAAAAAAAATTCCACACTTTATCAATAATCGTTTTGTTATATGTTTGGGATCTTCTTGCACTCCCTTCATATCTCATATCCAGCAGTTCATTTTGATTCATCTTTTCGTCTAATATTTTTCCGCATGCTTCACAAAGAATGGTTCCATGGGGGTTGATATGACCGCATTCACACTTTACTTTTTCCATGAACTTCCCCCCCTCATTTTACGGTTTAATCCGCTCCATATAGTTTTTTATCATGTCTTCTGTTAAGGATTGTTCAATATAATCGACTATTTTACCATCAGGACTAATTAGAAAAGTTGCCGGTAAAGGATAGATACCGTATGCTTTTTGAACTTCACCCGTGTGATCAACGACAATTGGAAATGATAATTGATATTGTTTGGCAAATGTTTCAATCGCTAAATTCGTTTCTCCTGCATTAACAGCGATAATCTCTACCCCTTGGTCCTTATATTGCTGATATTGATTTTCCATGTAGGGCATTTCTGTTTTACACGGCTTACACCAAGTTCCCCAAAAATTTAAAAATACACCTTTGCCACGATAATCAGACAAACGATGTTCATTTCCCTCTAAATCTTTTAACACAAAATCCGGTGCTTCTTCTCCTACAGCTGCCGTTTTTCGTGTATCTTTCGTTAAATTGGCATACAATGTATAAAAAATTGCTGCTAATAGCACCGTTAGGATGATTGTTCTGAGAGCGAGTCTTCGCTTTTTTTTCATATGAAACCCCTCCCATTTTTTATATGATTATACCATTTTTGCAGAATAATATTATCCTATAAATATGAACTTTTTGTGACATGGCTAAAATAAATATTCAAAGACTATTCAACATTTCTGCCGTTTTTTACATTTTTTTGACAGGAAGACATCCTACAGGTTGGCTTCAACTTTCGGATGTCCCAATTTCGCTGGAATATGATTCCTTCATGATTAATAAGACGGTCCGCTTTTCGCTAAGGCAATTAATTGTTTTACTTCATGGGGCGTCAGCGGTCGATATTCCCCGGCTGTTAATCCGTGTAAAGTTAAAAAGGCGAAACTTTCCCGCTTTAATTTCATTACCGGATAGCCAATTTGCTCAAACATTCTTCTGACTTGGCGATTTCTTCCTTCATGAATGGTGATTTCAATGATTGCACTGTTCTTTTTCCGATCCCCGGATAAAAATTTTACTTTTGCCGGACGAGTTAATCCATCTGCCAACCGAACCCCTTTTTGCAGTTTTTTTAAATCTTCCCGGCTCGGTATGCCTTTTACTTTGGCAATATATGTTTTATCAATTTCGTATTTTGGATGTGTCAAAAGATTTGCAAACCCGCCATCATTGGTCAACAGTAATAAACCGGAAGTATCGTAATCAAGTCTGCCAACCGGATAAATTCGTTTATTTATCTCCGGGAAAAAATCGAGTACAGTTTTTCGGTTTTTATCGTCACTAACTGCCGAAATAACCCCTCTAGGTTTATAAAGTAAAAAGTAAACGGGTTCCTCTTGTTCAATTTTAATTCCATTTACTTCAATATAATCTTTTGAACTAACCTTTAAACCCAATTCCGTTACCACTTTCCCATTAACAGTTACTTTCCCTTGTTTTATGAGTTCTTCAGCTTTTCTTCTTGATGCAACACCTGCGTGGGCAATAACTTTTTGTAGTCTTTCCAAATAGTGGACACTCCTTTAATTTATTGTAAACATTTTGGTTTATATGGTAAAAGATAATGCATATCCATTATACCTATATATGTACAAATACGATAATATTATCCTGCCAGAATTATGCCATAAATATAATTGAAAAACAAAGAAAATACAAATGGGGCCATAAATAGAAATAAGACCGGATAATCATGATCCGGTCTCGTTCGCATCTTTTTATTGCATTCCGAAAAAAATAGTAACAACAATTATGCTGGCAATATATCCGATTAAATCTGCCATCAGTCCGATTTTTAAAGCATCGCCCATTTTCTTGATTCCCACGGCACCGAAATAAACGGTTAAAATATAAATAGTCGTATCTGTACTGCCTTGCATAACTGATGCAAGTCTGCCAATAAAAGAATCCGGCCCATAGGTAGCAATTAAGTCACTCGTTACACCGAGAGCAGCATTTCCGGAGATCGGACGCAAAATAGCCAGCGGGATGATTTCCGGCGGGACTCCGATTCGCTCGAGAACCGGACGGAGTAGCCCGACAAAAAATTCCAATGCACCGGAGGCACGAAAAATGGAAATAGCGACCAACATGCCGACTAAAAAAGGAATGATGGAAATCGCTATTTTAATCCCTTCTTTGCCGCCTTCAACAAATGTTTCATATGTTGGCACTTTTTTCCATGTGCCGTGTATTAAAATAAAGCCAATCAAGATTGGTATCATCCATAATGAGATCGTGGAAATGATTGCCATTATTTCACCCGATTTCTCTTTTTTCGATTATACATAAACCGGTCAATAAAAATTGCACAAACTGTTGCGAAAACAGATGCAATAATAGTGGGAAGAACAATTTCTGCCGGTGATGTGGAGTCATAATTCATTCGAATCGATAATACGGTTGTCGGAATAATTGTAATACTTGCCGTATTAATGACTAAAAAGGTAATCATGGAACGGGATGCCTCGCTTTTCCCGCCATTCAATTCTTTTAACTCCTCCATTGCTTTAATTCCCAGTGGAGTTGCGGCATTCCCCAGTCCGAACATATTCGCTATCATATTTGATAAAATATAGCCCATGACCGGGTGATCATCCGGTATATCAGGAAAAATTTTTTTAATGATTGGGCGAAAAACATTAGCGAGCTTGTCTAGTAATCCGGACGCTTGGGCAATGCGCATCAAACCGAGCCAAAATACAAGAATACTAATAAAACCAATACATAATGTTACTGCCTCCCCGGCCCCTTGAAAAATCGCTTTATTCACTTCATCCATGGTCCCGTTAAACATGGCAAAAACAATGCCAATGACAATCATCAACACCCAAATTAAGTTAATCATAATTTTACTCCTACCACAGAACTGAACAATTGTTTAAAAGAGTCAAAGAAAGACGGCGCTTGTTTGTTTTCATGTTCATAATAAATTGGCATGGTATGAATGAGTTCATCATGAAAATAAATTTCGGTTTTCCCAATGACTTCCGGAATTTTATCTGTATTCTTTTTCCATTCTTTTTTCGGTTTTATAAGACGGTAATGAACTTTAAACGACTCCTTTTCGTCCTCGTTAATCGGATAGACATATTCATGTGCGATATATGCATGTTTTTTATAGATTTTTTTTGTTATCTTATCAATCGTTCCATCCGGTACAATGACTTGATAACCATAATGATCAAATACATATTCAAACATTTGAATGTGCTCGGTCCAATCCGTTTGCGATGGAGTATTTAATGTGACAGCGATCAGATCCATTCCATTTTTTGAAGCAGTGGATACTAATGTTCTATGTGCTTTTTTTGTATACCCGGTTTTCCCGCCTGTCGAATATTTGTACAATTCAGTTAATAACCGATTTTTATTTGTCCATTTTCGCTTCCATTCACTATCCGGGTTCGGTGCGTAGTGGACTTTTGTACCGGATATTTTTCGAAATTCTTCATTTTCCATGGCATATTTTGTTAAAATAGCCATATCATAGGCACTTGAATAATGGTCTTGATCTTCTAGACCATGAGGATTGGCAAAATGCGTGTTCTCCATTCCGATTTGGGCCGCTTTTTCATTCATCATAAAAACAAATCCGTCCACACTTCCCCCCACATGTTCAGCAATTGCAACTGCAGCATCATTCCCGGAACGCAACATTAAGCCATAAACGAGGTCTCTTAATTTGATTTTTTCACCCGGTTTTAAGTAGACGGAGGATCCTTCCGCTCTTGTCGCTTTTTTACTGACAGTTACTGTTTCTCCCATTTTATTAGATTCAATTGCCAGAATAGCCGTCATGATTTTTGTAATACTGGCGATTTTCCTTTTTTCATGCGCATTCTTTTCAAAAAAGACGCGACCTGTTTTCTGGTCCATCACAATCGCACTATATGAACTGACATTTATTTCATTCGCATACGTATGTATAGGAGGAGTTACATTTACGATCAACGTGATGAAAATTACCAAAATCAGGAACCGTCTGCAGCGTACCCACATACTTGTCCATCGACTCCTTTTACGTTTTGTACAAGTTTATGGCCGAATGGTACAAGTTATGATAAAAAGTTAAAAAATGGGCAAATGCTACTTTTTCTTTAAAATATAAAAGGCCGGAGCTCTTATGAGTTCGTCCGGCCATTCACTGTTTTTAATCTTTACTCAATTTTTCAAAAAACAAATCCGCTTCCTCCTGTGTTATATCGTTTTCTTCCGTCTCAGGGAGCGGTGGAAGTTCCTTCAAGTCTTTTAAACCGAAATAATCTAAAAACTCCTTTGTCGTTCCATAGAGAATGGCTCTGCCCGTTCCTTCCGCACGTCCCACTTCTTGAATTAACCCTTTTGCCACTAATGTTTGAATAGGCCTTTCTGTTTTTACACCACGAATTTCCTCGATTTCTGCACGGGTAATTGGCTGTTTATAGGCGATAATTGTTAACGTCTCCAGTGCCGCTTGGGATAAGGTGGAAGCGTTTGGAACTTCCACTAATCGCTTTAAGTAAATGGCATATTCCTTCTTAGTTGCCAATTGATATGTACCGGCAATTTGGATAAGTGATATCCCACGATTTTCATTATGATCATAGTCATTTTTTAATAACCGGATCATCTCTTCAACTTCAAATTCCGGAAGTTCCATTACTTTGGCAATTTGTTTCAAAGTTAATCCTTCGTCACCCGCTGCAAACAATAGACTTTCCAGGATTCCAAGCCAATTTTCACTGCTCAACATCGTCACCTTCTTCATACATTGCCTTTTGTAGTCAACCAAATATCGGCAAAATTATCGCGCTGCTCGATTAAAATCTGATTCCGTTTCATCAATTCGAGAATGGCCAAAAAGGTTGTCACAATATAATTTTTATCCGGGTAAGGAAACAGGTCATTAAAATTTACCCAACTAACTGAGTGCTCTAACACCTGGTAAACTTCTTCCATTCGTTTCTCAATGGAGATCTCTTCACGAGTAATTTTGGTGTGGAGCGGTTTCTGCAATCTTCGTCTGCGCATTAATTTATGGAAGGCACCCAACATATCATAGACAGTCACCGCTTTTTCGCCAGCGGTAACCGGAATCCCGGAAGAATACTCCGAGAGATCACTGGGCGGTTTCGTATAAATTAACAATCGGTCTGCCTCTTTTTCTTTTAATTTAGCCGAGGCCTCTTTATATTTTCGATATTCAATAAGTCTTAAAACCAGTTCATCCCTTGGGTCCTCACCAAAACCTTCTTCATATGGCATGTCTTCATCGATGGAGTCATTATATTTTGGCAGTAACATTTGACTTTTTATCGCCAATAATGTAGCCGCCATGACCAAGTACTCACTGGCAACATCGAGTTCCAATTCCTGCATGGTATGAATATATAACAAATATTGTTCAGTGATTTCCTGCATCGGGATATCATATATATCGACTTCCATCGTTTTGATTAAATGCAAAAGCAGGTCGAGAGGGCCCTCAAATACAGCCGTTTTAAAATTCATCAACATCATCGTATTACCCCAATAGTTTTTTTTCAATTTTATTGGCAACATAAAAGGGCTGTCCAAAAACCTGTGAGAATTCATGTCACTATCACCATTTGTGAGTTGGGACAGTTATTGGTTGGACAGCCCTAAATACTATTATTGATCACAATGTTCAAAAAAGCCGGCCAATTCTTCGTTAGGGACGATTTCCTTATCCGGAAACATGTCTTTTAAGGCCTTAACCATCCCCTTGCCAATTCCTTGACCACGATGGGAAGGGTTAACGGAGAGATGTTGTACTTCCATAATCTGATTTTCTCTCTCTAAAACTCCAATAATGGCAACAAAGTCATCATCTAACTTCCATAGAAATAAATGCCATTTGTCATTTGTTTCATACTCTTTAATGGTTTGTTGTAATTTCTTCAAATCTTTTTCCGTGGGCATAAATGATAATAAGCCCATTGCAATTTTTTCAAATGCTTTTTTATATCGAATTAACATTTTGATCCCTCATTATATTAAACTATTCCATTGTTATTTTTTCCATAATGAGATTAAGTTATACAGCGACAATAAAATTGCAATTGCAGATACAGTCGGTTCAGGCAGTTTGAATATAAACGATTGATTTAGTAAAACTTTCGTCAGTAGGGGTTTTCCCCGCTAATGGTAGTTGAACCAATCAGGCGCACTTGCGGTCACTGGGCTTCCACCTTTAGGAGGAGCCTTAGGGCCGGTTAATGCCGGAAAAACTCATCAATCCCTCCTATACGAATACCAAGTTTAGTATACGCGGTATTATTTTACAACATTTTAAGCTATTTTTCTATTATCTCTTTTCAAGTGCCTTTCCACGACAAAAGGAAAATCATTTAACATATTGATAAAAATTACAACAGGCTTCTCTATTTTTTTACGACTTCATATAAGGGGCGATCAAGCTTTATTAAGTCTTGATAGCTTTCTCTTTCAACAACAAGTGTTGCCTGCCCGTTTTCGACAAATACAACAGCAGGTCGCGGCAGCCGATTATAATTGCTTGCCATCGAATACCCGTAAGCACCGGTACAAAAAACAGCTAAAATATCTCCCGGTTGTGTTTTTGCCAAAGGGATATTCCAGATCAACATATCACCTGATTCACAGGCTTTACCGGCAATGGAAACAACTTCTTTATCAGAATGGATTGCTTTATTGGCAACAAGGGCTTCATATTTTGCCTGATATAAAGCCGGACGAATATTGTCGCTCATCCCACCGTCGACAGCTACATATTTTCTTACACCAATGACCTCTTTTGTAGAACCAATTGAATATAATGTCGTTCCTGCATCGCCAACTAATGATCTTCCCGGCTCAATCCATACTTCGGGTAAAGTAATATGATTTTCAGCAGCCTGCTTTTTAACTTCTGTCAGTATTGCAGAAACGTAATCTTCCGGTTCAAGCGGTGCATCCGTTTCAGTATAGCGAATGCCAAATCCCCCGCCGACATTCACTACAGTCGGTTCATACTGAAATTCTTCTTTCCATTGTGTAATATGAGTAAATAATTTGTCAATAGCTAATAAGAAACCGGTTGTTTCGAATATTTGTGATCCGATATGGCAATGAATGCCCAAAACGCTAAAAGAGGAGGACAATGCTTTATCCAACGCTTGTTTTGCTTGACCGCTATTTAAATCAAATCCGAATTTTGAATCTTCCTGACCGGTTAAAATATAATCATGTGTATGAGCTTCAATACCCGGTGTGACCCGAAGCAAAATATTCACTTTTACATTTTTTTCCCGACAAAGCTGATCAAGGATATCCAATTCATAAAAATTATCAACAACAAAACAGCCGACCCGATAATCTAATGCCATCTCAATTTCTGCCGGGCTTTTATTATTCCCGTGAAAATGAATTTTTTCCGGAGGGAAACCGGCCATCATTGCTGTATATAATTCTCCACCGGATACAACATCCAGTGCAAGTCCTTCTTCATTTATCACTTGTAAAATTGCTAAAGACGAAAAAGCTTTACTTGCATAAGCTACTTGGCCCGGCATACCAGCTTTTTGAAAAGCACCGACAAAGCTTCTCGCCCGCTTCCGAATCAATTCTACATCATATACATAAAGCGGTGTTCCAAATTGGTTTGCCAACTCCACTGTGTCACAACCACCAATTTCCAAATGACCGTACTGATTCACACACATTGTCCCGTGTAACATTCCAACTCACCTCAGCTACATTATTAACTCACATTGATCCGAACTGAATCTAATCTATAATAGGAAAACTTTATCATATTCGTATTTGCATTGCAATGGATACTGTTTCATCTCAAAACATATTTTTCCGATAAATAGAAAACAGCCGTATCTATTATGACGGCTGCTTTACCCGATTTCTCGGATGGACGATACTCGGTCTGATTTTCGACCCGGGTGTGGACCTTCTTAATAAAATTTGCATGAATGCTTTCGGTTGAAACGGGATAAACGGCCATAAGTACGGGGTATTTAATGAACGAATTTGTGCTAAATATAAGATAAAAAAGGTTGTTCCTATCACAAATCCCGGTACTTTAAAAATAGCAACCAAAATTAAAATAACTAATCTGGCAATTTTATTGGCCACACTTAATTCATAACTTGGTGTAGCAAATGTGCCAATTGCAGAAACGGCAACGTATAAAATCACTTCGGTAATAAATAATCCGACGTCCACGGCAATTTCCCCAATTAAAACAGCGGCGATAATGCCCATTGCTGTGGATAATGGTGTCGGCGTGTGAATGGCTGCCAACCTAAGAAATTCAATCCCCAAATCACAAATAAACAACTGCAAAATGACGGGAACATGTGATTTTTTATTTGGTCCAATATAATTAATAGTTTCAGGTAGTAAATCCGGTTGGATAACAAAAAGTAACCAAAGAGGCAAAAGAAATAAAGATGCAAAAATACCGATAAATCGCGTCCAGCGTATAAAGGTGCCGACTGCAGCGGATTGACGATATTCTTCGGCATGTTGGACATGATGGAAATAGGTTGTTGGCGTGATTATAACACTTGGTGAAGTATCTGCAATAATCAAAACGTGCCCCTCTAATAAGTGGGTTGCTGCAACATCCGCCCGTTCTGTGTAGCGGACAAGCGGAAAAGGATTATACCCTTGTTTGACTAAAAATTCTTCAATCGCTTTATCTGCCATTGTTAAACCGTCAATTTTAATCTGTTCAATTTCTTTTTTAATGGTTTTGACTAAACCCGGGTTCGTTACATCTTTCAAATAGACGATGGCGATATCGGTTTTCGATCGTTCCCCTACCTTAATCAGTTCCGTCCTCAGCCGTTCATCGCGAATTCGCCTTCTAATTAATGCCGTATTCATAATAATATTTTCTACAAAACCATCTCTTGAGCCGCGAACAACCTTCTCGGTATCCGGTTCTTCCGGTTGTCTTCCGGGATAATCACGAGTATCAACAATAAATGCTTCGGGAAAACCTTCTACCAGAATGGCAATTAACCCTGAAAGCACTTGGTCAACAACTTCATCTAATGTTGTCACTTTTTCTACGGAATTATTATTAATCCGATTATCAACTAAGTCTCCTAATTGTTCAGAAGTGATATCCTGACGATTGTCATTCAAGTGAACCAACTCTTGCAGCGTTCGCAAAATCAATAAAGTATCCGTTAAGCCGTTTACATAATAAAGATGAATTTCTTTATCTAAAACCTTGAATTTCCTTAATCCTAAATCAAAACTGGTCCCTAAACCGACGTTATCTTTCATATACTGTTCAACTTCGGCTAATGATTTCGGAATCGGCTTCTTATTTTGTTTATCCGCCATATTTCCAACACCTTTCTTAGATGTATACAATCGGTTTTGATAAAATTTTGTTACCGGGCTCGCTATGATTATAAATTGACAAAGTAGAGCCAATGAAACAGCGAACCCAGTATTTTCCCAAGCACAAGCGCAGCCAGTAAGTATAGTAACCGATCGTCTAAATGAATTCGTTTAAAAATTAACGGTAAAACATTTATAGCCTCATAAAGAGCTGCCGCCAACATACCGACAAAGACACCATGAAAAAGCCCGATAATCATTACGAAAAACATTGGCAATTCGAGATAAATCTTTTGTAAACCAAAAACGGTTCCAACCAAAACACCTAACGTCACAGCCCATTCATAGAATAAAATCATTTTCATTGATTTCGTTAACTGCATTAATCTCGGAATAATGCCTAAAACAGTGATAAATGCGACAAACCCTGCCCCTACCGCAAAGCCGCAAGCAAGTCCGACTCCGATCACAAAGATAATTTTAATGGCCATTACTCATCCATTCTTTTAATGCTTTCTTTATTTTCATTCATAATGACATATTGATCGAGACTTTGCTGGTAGTTAAACATTTCTACTTCCAGTGGACTAGGCTCATCATTAATCCGCTTTTTAAAAAAATGGTTAAAAAATAAAGTCATCCCTAACCCTAAACCGATCGAATAAGGAATTTGAATGGTTAAAGGTTTTTGATCTTCTATGCCCGTTAATAAGTGAAATAACTTTTGGTGTACTGTTTGCATGCTTACATCTTCATGGAAATTCATGATTGAAACGGCGGATCCGATAAATAATAACAACCAAACAATTACAAATATCGGAATCGACATTTTTACCTTCTTCAAAATGACTTCAACAATCGTTTGTTGAGGACCCACGAGCTGTATATCAGTATCGTTTAATTGTTCTGTAATTACTTGAATTACTTTCATTCCGTCGATGATAATAATATTATTATCTTCTTTCTTCACTTGATGAACGATTAAATTTCCCAATGTATTCATCACAGTTTTGGGTGCAGTGATCAATGCAATATCTTTCAAATAAACGGTCGCACCGGTTTTTACTTGAACCCGGTGACGGAGACGGATATAGATTGTTGTATCCAATTCCATCACTTCCATTTCGATTTTCTCGTACGTTTAGTATTCGTCAAGTGAGAACATTTCATGAAAACCAAAAAAAACCAAATGGATCAAACATCCATTTGGTTCTTTATTTGCTTCAATATTTTCTTTTCCAATCTCGACACTTGCACTTGAGAAATTCCTAATCGGCCGGCAACTTCCGCCTGTGTTTGATCATTATAATACCGCAAAAAGACGATAAGTTTCTCCCGATCATCCAAACCTTCAATGGCCTCTTTTAATGCGATTTTATCAAACCATTTTCCTTCTTCTTGATCCGAGATTTGATCGAGGAGCGTGATCGGGTCTCCGTCGTTTTCATAGACGATTTCATGTATGGATGTCGGAGCCATGACAGCTTCTTGGGCCAATAATATTTCATCTACCGGAATTTCAAGATAGTCGCTTACTTCATAAATAGTCGGGGCACGTCCCAACTCTTTAGCCAGATCATCTTTCGCCCGGCGGATTTTATTACCGACTTCCTTCAAGGATCGACTCACTTTAATTGTGCCATCGTCCCTAATGAAACGTTGGATTTCTCCAATAATCATCGGAACAGCATAGGTTGAAAATTTCACATCATAAGATAAATCAAATTTATCTATCGACTTTAACAAACCGATACATCCTATTTGGAAAAGATCATCAGGATCATAGCCCCGGTTGAGAAACCGTTGCACAACCGACCAGACGAGACGCATATTCCGTTCAACGATCTCATTCCTTGCTTCTTGATCTCCCGCCTGACTTTTCTTAATTAGTTCCTTGATTTCTCCATCCTTTGTAAAAGATTGATCGGAATCTTTTTTAACCTCCACATCCATTGGCACTACCCCTTAATTGAACACTGCTTTTGCATTGGACAATTTTTTTTTCAAACGGACAACCGTTCCGTGATTTGGATCGGATTCAATTGTCATTTCATCAACAAAATTTTCCATAATGGTAAATCCCATACCGGAACGTTCTAATTCCGGTTTTGTTGTAAACAATGGTTGTTTTGCTTCCTCAATATTCGAAATACCAATACCTTCGTCACGGATTTCAAGTTCTACCGTGTCACCATCGAGCCAGGCGGAAATATAAACATAACCTTCCCCTTTATTTTCATAGCCATGGATAATGGCATTCGTGACCGCTTCCGAGACGGCCGTTTTAATTTCCGTCAATTCATCCATGGTCGGATCCAGTTGAGCAACAAATGCTGAAACGGTTACCCGTGCAAACGATTCGTTTCGACTTATGGCACGGAACTTTAAGTGCATTTCATTATTCATATTAGGCTACCCCCAATCTATGTAAAGCTTGTTCTTCTGACGGATCAATGCGGATAATTTTATATAATCCGGACATATCCAACAGTCTTTCGATTGAAGGGGGAACAGAACAAATAATCATTTCACCATTTGCCTGTTTCATTTGTTTGTATCTGCCCAATATGACACCAAGTCCCGAGCTATCCATAAATGATAGGTTTTCAAGATTTAAAATTAAATGTCGAACTTGTTTTTCTTCTATGGCTTGAGAAACTTGTTCACGAACTTGATCAGCCGTATGATGGTCCAGTTCGCCGCTTAATCTCACTACTAAAATATACTTCTCTTTCCATTCAAAATGTACTTGCAGACTCACTATACATGCCTCCTTCTTTCGTATAGTGAGTCAATTCGATATGGATCAATGAAATTCCTTCTTGTTGACAAAACTAGTAAAAATTCGAGTTTTTCTCGTATTTTTATACAAATTTCTCCAATGCCGCTATAGCTGTTATTGCAGTTTTGTAAACATACTGAATGAACGTTTGTACAAAGTCCACCAGCTTGCCGGCTTCACATTCTCAGCAGCGATAGCAGAATTTTCAGAAAGGACTTTGCCGTTTTTTATCAAAACAATTTTACCGATTTCATCCCCTTTTTTAATAGGTGCTTGAATATGTTTATTTAACTTCAAGCTCGTTTTCACATCATCCATCTTTTCACCTTTTTTGGTTAGTAGGGAAATACTTTCACCGGCAGCTATTTTTATG
Source organism: Caldibacillus sp. 210928-DFI.2.18 (assembly GCF_020554505.1). Taxonomy (NCBI): domain Bacteria; kingdom Bacillati; phylum Bacillota; class Bacilli; order Caryophanales; family Bacillaceae; genus Caldibacillus; species Caldibacillus sp. 210928-DFI.2.18. The sequence continues at coordinate 26,780 of NZ_JAJCHL010000008.1, read as the reverse complement.
TTTCGCTGCTGACCTTTTTCAACTGTAACTTTACCCAATTCATCGCCCTTTGCATAAAACTGCTTCGTTTCATATTGACTAAATGCATAATCGAACATTTCGGTAATCAGTTTATTTCTCTCTTTAGATGTCGGTGCTCCGAAAACAACAGCAATCACACGCATATCGCCTTTTTTAGCGGTAGCTGTTAAGCAATATTTCGCTTCTTTGGTGAAACCGGTTTTTAGGCCGTCAACCCCGGGATAAAATTTCACTAACCGATTGGTATTGACAAGCCAAAATTTTTTATCCGTACCTTCACGTAAATAGGATTCATATTGACTTGTATAATTTGTAATTTTTTCATGTTTTAATAATTCTTTGGCTAAAATGGCCATATCTCTCGCACTGCTGTAATGATTTTTCGCAGGCAGACCGGTGGCATTTTGAAATTTCGTGTCTTTTAAGCCCAGTTCTTTCGCCTTTTGATTCATCATTTTTACAAATTGCTTTTCTGAACCAGCGATTCTCTCAGCCATCGCAACCGAAGCATCGTTAGCGGAACCGATGGAAATTGCCCGGAGTAGCTCATCGACTGTCATTTCTTCACCTTCTTCAAGGAATACTTGTGAGCCCCCCATAGATGCTGCATATTCACTGGTTCTGACTTTCTCGTTCCATTGAATTTTCCCATCTTCCAATGCTTCCATAATTAAAAGCATCGTCATGATTTTTGTCATACTTGCAGGTGACAGTCTTTCATCGCTATTTTTTTCAAATAATACCGTTCCTGTATCTCTCTCAATAAGAATGGCCGATTTTGCGTTCTCCGCTAAATCTACTTTTACTTCTGAAGCAAAACTTGGAGTGGGAATAATAGTTGCGGATATAATTAGGGCAGTGATTATCATAACTATTGACCGTTTCATGACTTTCCCTCACTTTTAGTTATAAATACGAATCTTTTTCCCATTATTTCCAAGTTAAGGGATTTTATACAAATTTTTCTAAAAAGAAACACGAAATTGTCTTAGTTTTAAAGTTGCCGGAAGGATATACTTTCGCATATAAAGAAAACTCGGCGATTGCCGAGTTTTCTTTAAACTTTATTTTGATATGATTTCATGAATTAAAGGCGGTGGTGATATTTTGGAATGAGAGATTTTGATGCTATGATATAAAAGATTTTTTACTTCCTCGATATTTTCCGAATTCGAGTAGATTGTTAAGATTGATTCACCTTGTTCAATTGGGTCACCAACTTTTTTATTTAGAACAATTCCGACGGCTAAATCAATCTTGGATTCTTTTGTTTCTCGTCCTGCCCCTAATTGCATGGCAGCAAGTCCGATTTTATCCGCCATCATTTTTTCAATCCAGCCGGACGCCTTTGCCGGTAGTTCTATTTTATATTTTGCTTGCGGCAGTTTTTCCGGATCATCAATACATGTTGCATCCCCGCCTTGAGAAGTAATAAATGATTTCATCTTCTCTAATGCTTTTCCTGATTGAATAGCAGAGATAAGCATTTGCCTTGCTTCATCAACGGATTCCGCTTTTTTAGCTAAATAGACCATTTGACTGCCCAAAGTTAAACAGAGCTCTGTCAAATCTTGGGGCCCTGTTCCTTTTAACGTCGCAATTGCCTCTTTCACTTCCAGCGCATTCCCGATTGCAAAGCCGAGCGGTTGATCCATATCTGAAATAACAGCCATCGTTTTTCTGCCGACACTGTTACCAATCTCAACCATCGTCTCAGCAAGCTCTTTTGCATCTGCGACATTTTTCATAAACGCACCGGAGCCAACTTTTACATCCAGTACGATACAATCCGCTCCGGCTGCAATTTTTTTACTCATTATCGAGCTGGCAATTAATGGAATACTATTGACGGTCCCCGTTACATCCCGCAGTGCATACAGTTTTTTATCTGCCGGTGTTAAATTTCCGCTTTGACCAACTACTGCAATTTTTTGCTCGTTAACAAGTTGAATAAATTCATCCTTCGTTAGCTCTACATGAAATCCCGGAAACGATTCCAGTTTATCAATGGTTCCGCCGGTATGACCGAGACCGCGACCGCTCATTTTCGCAACCGGCACACCGACGGAAGCGACAAGCGGCCCTAATACTAAAGTTGTTGTATCTCCTACACCGCCGGTAGAATGTTTATCTACTTTGATTCCTTCAATTTTTGACAGATCGACTTGATCACCTGAATGGACCATTGCCATTGTTAAATCTTTTCGTTCACGATGATTCATCCCTTGAAAATAAATAGCCATTAATAAAGCGCTCGCTTGATAATCGGGAATTGTTCCGTCTGTGTAGCCTTTAATGAAAAACTGAATCTCTTCCGTTGTCAGTTCATAACCATCCCGCTTTTTTTCAATAATATCAATCATTCTCATCAATTTTCACCGTCCTAGCATCTTTTTTCAGCTAATAGGAAAGTATAAATTTTTCGATTTCTACTTTCCTAACGCATAAGTGCACAAGGAATGCTTCGTGGGAATACATCGCAGCCGAAAAAATTTTATATTTTTTCGGTGACTAGAAAGACTTCGGTAGCATTACCTCGCAAGCGAAAATGTTTTTTCGCTGAACTACGGCTCTTTGGTTGCCTAAAGGCTCGGACGCCCGAGTTTTCTTTAAACTTACTAATAAAAAATCTAAGCTTGAATTTCTTTAAGAAAACTTTTTCCATACTCGGGTGCTTTTACTGAAAAGTTTTCGGCAATCGAAGCACCAATATCAGCAAATGTTTCCCGGACCGGTAAAGCTTTGCCTCCGTTCATTCGCGGTGAGTAAATTAATAATGGTACATATTCACGAGTATGGTCGGTCCCCGGGTGGATTGGGTCATTTCCATGATCCGCTGTTATAATTAAAAGGTCGTCATCCGTTAATTTTTCCAATACTTCCGGTAACCGAGCATCGTATTCTTCCAATGCTTTTCCGTAACCAAGCGGATCTCTGCGATGACCATAGAGCGCATCAAAATCGACTAAATTCAAGAAGCTAAGACCGGTAAAGTCCATTTCAAGGGAATCGAGTAATTTATCCATTCCGTCCATATTCGATTTTGTCCGGATGGCTTTTGTTACACCTTCTCCGGCATAAATATCCGAAATCTTTCCAAGAGCGATTACATCAAAGCCGCTGTCCTTCAATTCATTCATGACTGTCCGTCCAAACGGTTTTAATGCATAGTCGTGTCGGTTCGCTGTCCGTGTGAAATTTCCCGGTGTTCCGATAAATGGCCGGGCAATGATTCGTCCCACTTTATACTCATCAGACAAAGTGAGTTCGCGACAAATTTCACATATTTGATAAAGTTCATCTAAAGGAACAATTTCCTCATGAGCGGCGATTTGGAGTACCGGGTCTGCAGAAGTATATACAATCAATGCTCCTGTTTCCATATGTTCCTTTCCTAATTCTTTTATAATTTCGGTACCGCTTGCCGGCTTATTCCCAATGACTTTTCTTCCCGTTCGTTTTTCTATCTCATCAATTAATTCTTTAGGGAATCCATTTGGAAAAACTTTAAATGGTGTTTGAATGTTAAGGCCCATAATTTCCCAATGGCCTGTCATCGTGTCTTTTCCACGTGAAGCCTCTTTCATTTTTGTATAAAAACCTAATGGATTTTCTTGTTTGGGAACTCCTTTAATTTCCCGTATATTACTTAAACCGAGTTTGGCCATATTCGGCATATTTAACCCGTTCATCTTTTCAGCAATATGTCCTAATGTATCCGCACCTTTATCTCCAAATTGCTCGGCATCCGGTGCTTCCCCAATCCCGACAGAATCCATGACAATAAGAAATATGCGTTTGTAGTTTTTTTCCATTTCGTTTCCTCCTTATTTGACAATGCATTATTTATTCAGAAGGTAGTATATGTATTTTTAAACACTACTAATTATTATAGAACATTTTTACCGACATTAATATAATTCTCATAAAAAATAAGGCGCCACATAAAAAGCATTTGAATATTAGCTTAGCCAAAAAAAGGCGCTACCTTATAACACCATTGCTCAGTCGTCCCTCAAAAAATAAGCAGCCTTCTTATCGAAATTTTGCTTGATATTAATATCATCTTCAAAAAAAATAAGCCGCCTCCTTTAGCAGCTTTTCACGTTTTACATCACTTATGCACGGGGATGAAATTGGTTATATACATCCTTTAACCTGGTTTTTGTTACATGTGTGTAGATTTGTGTTGTAGATATATCGGAATGACCTAATAACTCTTGAACAGAGCGTAAATCCGCACCATTTTCTAATAAATGAGTAGCAAAAGAATGTCGTAACGTATGAGGTGTCAATTCCTTTTCAATACCGGCTTTAACCGCTATTTGTTTTAAAATTTTCCAAAATCCTTGTCTCGATAAACGTTGACCATGGTGATTCATAAAAAGCGAATCCGTTTTATTCTTTTGATTAATTAACTTTGGTCTTGCTTTTTCTAAATATTCCTTTAAAGCCTCTGTTGCCATTTTCCCAATTGGAATAATCCGTTCCTTATTCCCTTTTCCGAGACAGCGAACAAAGCCGAGTGACAAATGGACATCGTTTATATTTAAGTTGACTAATTCACTGACGCGCATACCGGTTGCATACATTAGTTCCAACATTGCTTTATCTCGTAAGCCAAGTGTCGTTGTCAAATCCGGTGTATTTAAAAGCGTGTCAACCTCATCGGTATTCAGTACTTTCGGCAACTTTAATTCGGGATGAGGTGTCTCAATATGCACTGTCGGATCATGATCAACGATTTTATCAAGAATCAGAAAATGATGGAATGACCGGATTGAAGCAATATGTCTGGCAATTGTTCGTGCCGATTTTCCCTCGTCTTTTAAACAGCTTAAAAACTGCATAATATGTACCCGTGTCACATGATTTATATCGGTTATTTGTAATTTTGTTTCTATAAAAATAAGATAGGCTGATATATCCCGTCGGTAAGATTGAATGGTATTTTCTGCTAATCCTTTCTCAACGATTAGATAATGCAAAAAATCCTTTAAATAGTCTTTCACATACATTACTCCCCACTCAAATAAAACATAATCAATCTGTCATACCATGAATGATTGCTTTCAATACCATCGGAAGCCACTTTTACCGCTTTTCCCTCCGGCTCTTCGTATCGTTGGTGATTTTGATACTCCTCGTTTATCCACATAATAGCATAATAAAATAAAATCGTACATCCCGTGAATAAAATAAACACTTTTAATGTTTGAAAAAATAATTTAACATATTTCATCGTTCCTCGCACCTTTATCTCCAATGTTTGTCCACTAGTACAACTTATGCCAGGAATGATGAATTTTATACACAAAAATTAATGGCAGTATGATTTTCGTCGCCAGGTTGGTTTCTTATACGAAAAAGAAAGAAAAAAACAATGAGTACATTCCCATTGTTCGACTTTATAAATATAAATTAACTTTTCCCCTTTTTTTGGCAATTTTTACATAAACCGTGAAAGGTGAGACGATGATCTTTTACAATAAAATTCCACTTTTCCTCTACAATCGCTTCAACATCATCAAGTAAATCTTCCTGTATCTCTTCTACTGAACCACATTCAATACATACAAGATGATGATGGAAATGGGCTGCCCCTTCTTTTCGTAAATCATAACGGGAAACGCCATCGCCGAAATTAATCTTATCAACTACCTTTAATTCCGTTAATAATTCTAACGTACGATAAACTGTCGCAAGTCCGATCTCAGGTGACTTTTCTTTAACGAGGAGGTAAACGTCTTCTGCACTTAAGTGATCCTCTTCATTTTCCAGCAATACCCGGACAGTTGCTTCTCTTTGTGGAGTTAATTTATAGCTTGATGTGTGCAACATCTTTTTTATTTTCTCAAGGCGATTTTCCATACATATTGCCCCTCCCTCGCCAATGTATACTCATTATATCAAAAGATGAGAGAGTTGCAAACTAAAATAATTATAAATTGTAATTTATAATCATTATTAATTGATAATCAATTGATGACACCTGTTTCACTAAAAACATATTACAGGGATAATAGGCTTCTCATTAAATACGGCGTAAAATAACCCTCTACAAAAGCAGCCAAACCTAAAAGGAGAATTGCTGCGCCAAAGAACATGCAGTATTTGACTAACATTGGGGCAATCGGCTGGTAAATGGATTTTACAAATAATTTTTTTATTAATTGTAAAGCAAACGAAACGGAAATAACCGCAACAACGATAAATACCGGGATAATAATTAAATTTTGCGGCAATACGGAAACAAATGATAACAAAAATCCTTTCCAACCCATTTGCTGGACAAAAAATCCGATTGTAAAACCGATCACCATGCCTTTAAGAAATAACAGCAAAAGAATAATCGGCAGACCAATCATCGTAATACCTAAGATCCACATCAGCCCGACATATTTGCTGTTATAGCTTAATGAATGTAAAAAAATTTCTTTTGGTGCTAAAACTTCTCCTGATTTCAGCTGGGAGAAAAATTCATTGATAAAGTAAAATAAATCATCTTTTTGAGTCGTGCTCAAACTATTAACAACAATTGCACCAAAAATAACGCCCATAATGAGTAACACGGTATGAAAAATATAAAACGAGGAATATTGTTCAATATGATTTGTTATAAAATTGGACCGCCACCGCTTCTTCATTCTTCTTCCTCCTTCAAAACACTTACTAGATTGTATGAAGGAGGCAAAGGAAGTATTCAAAATTTGATAGAGTATTTTTTTCAAGTAAAATGGTGGAATATTATGAAGACCGTAACGCGGCGATGTTCAAATATTTCAGCCGCATATTAAACGACAACTCCGGGTTCGTTAACAAATAATTTTTTCGAAACTCGGCTATTAACGGTTGAAAAAGAAGTCCTTACTCCTCCTCTTTTATTTTCCCGTAACGACCTCCGCCACCGGCATGTAAAGACAATGTTCCTTCTCTGGCTTTTAATATCAATTGAGCCGTTTTTTCCGGAAGTATTTCTCGTAATTCTTCTAAAGTTGCATCGTGAATGATTACCATTTCGGTACCAAATTTCTTCAGCAATTTTTTTAACGTTTTGGGACCAATCCCGGGTAAAAACTCCAATGGTACTTGATGTATGTACGGCGGCCGGTCGGGATAGCTCTCTGCATCAGATAATTCTTTAATCCGATCGGCCACCCCCTTTGTTACATTCTTGGAGCCGCAACTCGGGCACTGATCGATGCCGGGTTTTACCGGGGTCAGACATTTGGCGCAAGTTGTCTCATGATATTTTCCTAAGAGCGGATCCAGACCGTAATTTGCTAATATTTTTCGTCCGTCTCTAGCAGTTAATGCCTTCTCAAACTCAGAAAAACTCGGATGATCCAATAACAAGGCTTGATACTCCCTTGCGATTTTCGGCAAGGAATGTGCATCGGAATTCGTCACATATGAATAACGATGCAATTGACTTAAGTGATCGGCCATTTCCGTATCACTGCTTAATCCCAGTTCAATCGCATCGATAAGCTCAGGGTCAAATACTTGATCCAGTCGTTGTTTTACACCCTTGCCAAATAAACTTTTAAACGGTGTAAAAACATGTGCGGGAATGAACAAGCCGCCAAGTTCTTTTACTTTTTTTTGCAATTCCCGGCCCTGTGTATAAACCCGCTGTGAACTGAGATGGATATTTTTTAATTGTGTCGTTAACCAACTTGAGAAATCTTTCAATTTTTCTATACTTGGCAAAAAACAGAGCACATGGATCGGGCCATCACATGACAGATCATAGATTTCCAACTCACTGCCGGGAATTAACGTCGTTTTCCCTTGAAATAGCAGACCACCGTCTTCCATCGGTTGCAAATCCCCGATTTCAATGAGAGCTTCCATTTCTTCTATCACTTCGGGGGAGTGGCAGTCAATAACGCCGACCATATCAATTCCCTTTAAATTTTTTGCCACATATAAAATATTCGATAATGTTAAAGTTTTAGACCCGGTAATTTTGACGGCACGACCGGTTTCCGTCCTTCCGATATGAATATGCATATCAGCAAAATAACGCTTCATTCTTATCTCTCCATTGTTTTTATAAGTTGCCAATACTGAACGGCATAAATCGATTTCGCATCATAAATTTTTTGTTCCTTGATTAATTGCTGCACTTCTTCATAAGATACTTCAAGCAGGTTGACAAATTCATCATCATCTAAGTGAAGATGACTATTTTTTTTCAATCCTTTTGCCAGGAAAATATGCAGCAGTTCATCGCTGAAACCTGGTGATGTATAAAATGACGTGACATGTTCAATTTGCTCACATGTGTAGCCGGTTTCTTCTCCCAATTCTCTCTTGGCACACTCGATCGGATCTTCACCTTTTTCCAATTTCCCGGCAGGAATCTCGATAAGTGAACGTTCTAAAGGTTTCCGAAATTGCTCAACCATTATCATTTTATCTTCATCTGTAATGGCGATGACAGCTACCGCCCCCGGGTGTTCGACGATTTCCCTTGTACTTGTATTCCCATTCGGCAATTTCACTTCATCGACATGCAGGGAAATAATTTTCCCTTCAAATATCGTTTCCCGTTTTATCGTTTTTTCTTCATATGTATTCATCTTTTTTCCTCCAGTTCTTTTCAAACAGTATCTTTCATATAGTTTAGCATAGTTTTATTTCTGTGGAAGAAAAATAAACAGACAAAACTAAGAGGTGGTGCAGATGAAAAGAGTAGTTTTATCAGGAAAAATATGGGAAGTTCGTAATTTGCTAAAAGTATATGGTAAAAGATACACATATGTTACTGAATGGATTGACGGAATGGAAAGCAATGGGGAACGCCGGGATTCGGAAGTAACTTATGCGACCATTTATCCGTTTCCAAAAAAACCGATGATGGAAGGTGAAAGAATATAAGATGAACCTTCCATCCGTGGGGGTTTTCTTATCCCCGGATCGTTAGTTGAACCAATCGGATACATACGGGCAGTTCATCCCTACCTTTCTTTTTTGAAAAATTAATAAGGTGGGATAAGGTGAAACTTCCATTTCTTTTTTCACTTTTATTTGTCCTTCCGGTGGTAAAACTCTTTGGCTGTTCTTTTTTTCTCAATCATATTAAAATGGAAAAAAAGAATAGAAAGGTTGATGGGATTGGAAAAATGTTTACTAGGTAAATCTGATTTGGCTGTTTCAAGAATTGCACTTGGCTGCATGTCTTTAGGTACAGATCAGAGAAAAGCTCAAGAGATTATTCAAACTGCACTTGATGCCGGCATTAATTATTTTGATACGGCAGATTTATATGATTACGGGGTGAATGAACAAATTGTCGGAAAAGCACTTGCACCGGTTCGTGATCAAGTAATTATTGCGACAAAAGTTGGTAATCGGTGGCATGATGACAAAAACGGCTGGTATTGGGATGCGTCGAAAACATACATAAAAGAGGCAGTAAAACAAAGTTTACAGAGACTTGGCACCGATTATATCGATTTGTACCAATTACATGGTGGGACAATGGAAGACCGAATCGACGAAACGATTGAGGCCTTTGAAGAATTAGTAGAAGAAGGAATTATCCGTTATTACGGTATTTCTTCCATCCGGCCAACCGTGATTAAAGCGTACGCTGAACGTTCGAATATTGTCTCTTGTATGATGCAATACAGCATATTGGACCGGCGTCCGGAAGAAGAGGCATTCCCGTTATTGGAAAAGCACGGCATAAGTGTTGTAGCCCGCGGACCATTGGCACGAGGTCTGTTAAGCGATGCACTTCTTAATAAAGCTTCCGAATCAGTAAAACAAAACGGGTATGTAAATTATCGTTACCAAGAATTAAAAGAGTTGCTCCCTCTATTGAAAGAGAAATTGACGACTGGACGGGGAATGACTGCGGCAAGCTTACAATTTGTGTTAGCTCAACCGGTTGTTGCAGCCTGTGTCGTCGGGGCGAGCTCTGTCGGGCAATTGGTAGAAAACGTACGAGCTCTCGAACAACCGGCTTTGACCGAGGAAGAACTACACTTTATTAGAAAACTTACCAAATCGAACGGCTATGAACAGCATCGGTTAAGTGAGAAAACTCGGTGAGTGCCGAGTTTTCTTATTAGAAGTTCTTTATTTAAACTTTCGCCAGTCAAGATCACTTTCTTTTAGCAATTCCTCAAAGGATTTATTTTTCTCGCGTTTTTTTCTTTCTTCCCGTATTTTCTGTTCTGCTTCTGCTTTTTGTTTTTGCTCTTGTTCCTCTAACTCTTTCTTTGTTTCTTTCAATTTTTTCAGCAAGTCTTCACCAAGCGCATCTTTTAAGGTCAGTGCTTTATCTTCTTGTTGTTTCTTTTTCATCGTTTGGAACTCCCCCTGCAATTTATTTTCATTCGAACCTATTTTTTCTGTAAATTATTTACTTTGATTTTACCAAAAAATTGTCACGTTGAATAAATTTTTTGGGTTTTCCTTAAAATACGGATGAGTCTTTTTCGGAAAGGAGAATTTTGATGAGTAAGAAAAAGGATAAAGGATACAGCCAAAAAGGAAAGCCCAATGCAGATACCGTAAAACAGCAAATGGCAGCTGAAGATTTAGAAAACGCCATTCACCCGACAAAACGGCAAAATACACCGCAATAATGTCTTTTACGGAGACCATCAGGCAGATTCTTTTCCGGTCTCCGTTATTATTTTCGCAAAACCATCACCAAGTCCCCCCATAATCGTCACTCATAATTCGCATAATTGAATTGAAAAATCACTTAATTTTCACTGAAAATTCCTTTTAAAATTAAAAAATGAGGCTTAAAATAGAGGAGATAATATTTTTGCCAATGAAATTGACATACGCAACTTTAAGGCGATGATGTTTACTTTCCATGGAGGGGTTAGTGTGAAAAAAAGACATATTTTTGGCCTCAGCGCCATACTAGGAACAACGGTTGCTTCTGTAGGGACCTACTTTTCGGAACGGGTACTACATATTAAGAAAAAAGACGAGCAAGCGATTATTGACCGGGATACGAAACTAAAACATATTGATCCGGACAAATTTTCATCTTTACCGAAACAGGAAGTGAGCATTTCTTCCCCGAATGGTTATGAAATTAGTGCAATGGTGATTCGGCCGTATGATTCAAAGCGATTCATCATTTTCAGCCACGGGGTTACGGAAAGCAAAATGAGTTCTCTCAAATATGCGAATCTTTTTCTGAACAGGGGATTTAATGCTGTGATTTATGATCAACGACGGCATGGAAAAACCGGTGGAGACACGACCAGTTACGGATACTATGAAAAATTCGATTTACAAGCAGTGGTCGATTGGCTTTTTATTGAGGAAGGGGAAGACCTTCTTTTAGGAATTCACGGAGAATCGATGGGTGCCGCAACTACCTTACTGTATGCCGGGGAACTGAACGGTCGGGCGCATTTTTATATTGTTGACTGTCCATTCTCTGATTTAGAGGAACTCCTCGCCTATCAAACAAAATGTGAATTTAAGTACATGCCTTCAAAATTGATTCTTCCTATTGGAAATATGTTTGTCAAGGTTCGCGGTGGATTTTCACTGAATGATGTTTCACCGATTGCTGTCGTTAATCGTATTAAACAGCCGGTCCTTTTTATTCATAGTGAAAAAGACGACTATATTTTGCCGTATATGACGAAGGATTTATATGAGCAGAAAAAAGGAGAGAAAATGTTGTTTATGGCGAAAAACGGCGGTCATGCCCAGTCGCTCAATGAAAACCGGGAAGACTATGAAAAAGCAATCGACCAGTTTTTAGAGAAATATGTAAATTTGTAGTCTATAAAGAAAAGCACCTAACTTTTTAAATACGTTACGTGCTTTTACCAAACTTTTCTATTTTTTTATATGCTTTCACTTGTTTTTTATATTAAAAAACGGAGAAGGTGGGATTCGAACCCACGCGACGGTCACCCGCCCTAACGCATTTCGAGTGCGTCCCCTTATAACCACTTGGGTACTTCTCCAAATAATTAACAACATATGATATTATATAGGAAAATCACTTGCTTGTCACTATTTTTCAAAAAAAATTTTGCCAGCCGTTGTCAAAAAATAAAACAATTCATCGCAATAAAAGGGGAACAATGTTAAACTATAGTTAGAAATGCTCCTTATCATATTTCGTTTTATTTTACGGGAGGACTTTAGATGAAATTTCTAAAATTAATACTTCTATTTTTCCTAGCAATTTTCCTTATTAAAATTATGTTTAAACTTGTTTTTGGCATGATTTCTTTTCTATTTACAGCAGTGATATTCATCGTTTTCTTATATATTGGCTGGCGGATTTTAAAAAGCTAAACGATATCTATTCAATGGTTGCCTAGCATTAAGGAGAATCGAGCACTTCCTTTGGCTCTTATCTCCTTTTTTTTGATTAACAAGTCATTCCATATATTCGATGTCAGTAATCGCCGCTAGTGGGATGGAATGGACATCTCCTTCTTCATTTACCACTTGTATATCGTTTTGGAGGGTGTCAAAAGAGCGGATATTTCCGTTAATTGTCTTGTAGTGATGTCCGACATAATATTGGATGATCACCTTTCTATTCATTGCTTTGGCCACTTGTACCTTTTCATTAAATTCTTCCAATTGTTGTTCATCCAATTCCTTTGGTGATTCCCACAAATCCTCTTTTGCCCAATCACGTAACATTTTAACATGCTCCGGCAGCATCATTGCCGTCCATTTGATTCGTCCGCGATCGCGAATCATCTTCATCATCCCTTTCCCGCTTAATGATACAGTAAATACTATAAAGCAGGCCTATCCGATCTTTATAATCAGGTGTCTCGTCGGTACATTTCCCAAAAATGATTACGCTTTATGCCCGCCGACAAGTTTCGCCCTTCTCCGTGCCGTTCCCCCTTCCGTATAGGAAACTGCTCTAAGCAGGGAGGCAGAACCGAACCGTTGACGAATTCTGTCCACGGTATAACCTAATTTCTTTTTCTTCCATAAATTTGGATCAAATAAATCGAGCTGAATGCTTTCATCCGGGACAATATTGGACAGAGCGATGGAAATTTGCCGTACCGTTCGCCCGTCATAATGCTTGTTAAAAAGCTTCAAACAAACCCGGTACAGATCCATTGTAATATTGGTCGGTGATTCAACCGTTTTCGACCGATAAAATCCGCCGCCTAATTCTTCATGACTGTAACCAATACCAAGGCTGATTGTCCGTCCCGCATATTTTCCTGTCCGCGCCCGCCTTGCTACTTCTTCGCACATTTCTAAGATGACATGCTTGATTTCGGTTATGTTTTTATAATCGCGCAACAAAATTTGACTTTTGCCGAAACTGACTTGACCGTCCATGATCGGCGCCCCGATTTCTGATAGATCGACTCCCCAGGCGTGGTAATAAAGCTGATTCCCCATAATGCCAAATTTCTTTTCTAATTTTTCCAAGTCATAATGAGCCAATTGCCCGACTGAAAAAATCCCCATATTATTTAATGTTTTTTCGAGACGGCTGCCAATTCCCCACATTTTTTTCAAGGGTGAGACAGGCCATAACTTTTTTGGTATATCTTCATATGTCCAGTGGGCAATCCCGGATGTTTTCGCATCCAAATCCAGGGCCAGTTTTGCCATGAGCATATTGGGGCCGATTCCAATCGCACAAGTCAGCTGGAATTCTCGCATCAAATCGTCTTTTATCTTTTCGGCAATCTGTCTGACTCCACCCCATAAATGTGCCGTTCCATCAACCTTAATAAAACTCTCATCGACACTGTAAACATGAATAGCTTCTTTTGGCACATAACGATTGAACAGTCGAGTGATTTCCGTTGATACCCGCAAATAAGTCGCCATTTGCGGCTCAACAATTTCTATCCGTGGATCATTTGGCACTTCAAACAAGCGGGATCCTGTTTGAATCCCAAACTCTTTTTTCATCTGCGGGGAGGCAGCCAACACAACACTTCCTTCCCGTTGTTTATCACCGACAACGACCAAATAGCATTCGAGCGGATCAAGCCCATACATCACTGCTGAACAACTGGCATAAAAACTCTTAATATCAACACACAAAATATGTTGATCCGGCAAACGTCTATAATCCACCATTTTTACCATCTCCTTCAAAACCCGGGGCACAATTACAAACGTATGTTTGAAATAAGTATATGCATCATTTTATAAGAATATAAGTTCGTTTTCAATAACAATTTTTTCCAATATCCTCATTGGCAAACTAATATTAAGACAAGCGTTTACAGAGTATTGTATGGACGAGCAGGTTCGTGAAAAGATAAAAAAAGAGTTTACCATAACAAGAGAAATCTACCCTGACTTTTACCAAACAAATGACCAAGAAAAATGAAAAAAGCCGGACCCGCCATGGACCCAGCCTTAGTTTGTACTTTAATTGAATTAGGACGGACAGTAATCCGGATGCAGCATTTTTTCCTGATCTGCCCCAAGCTACTGTCGGCTCGTCTTTGCCCCCCACGTCACGTTTTACTGAAACAATGGAACTCTTTCTTCCCAGGCATTAAGCAATGCGCGGACTTCCTCGGTAGATTTTGTGTTCATCAATTGATTTCTCAATTCACCGGCACCATTAAACCCTTTGACATAAATCTTAAAAAAGCGATGAAGAGGTTTGAAAGAACGCGGTTCTAATTCCGAGTATTTATCAAAGAGATCCAAATGCAACCTTAACAGATCCAACAATTCCTTACTGCTATGTTCTTTCGGCTCTTTTTCAAAAGCAAATGGGTTTTTAAAAACACCGCGGCCAATCATAACTCCGTCAACACCATATTGACGGGCAAGCTTCAAACCGGTTTGCCGGTCGGGAATATCCCCGTTGATTGTCAAAAGTGTGTCTGGTGCCACCTCATCACGAAGTTTCTTAATCTCCGGAATCAGTTCCCAATGGGCATCTACTTTGCTCATTTCCTTTCTTGTACGCAGATGAATAGAAAGATTCACAATGTCTTGTTTCAATACATGTGTCAGCCAGTCCCGCCACTCGTCCACATCAGTGTAGCCAAGCCTTGTCTTTACACTTACAGGTAATCCTCCTGCTTTTGCGGCTTGGATGATATCACTAGCGACTTCCGGACGGCGGATCAGACCGCTTCCTTTCCCTTTGGACGCCACATTTGGTACCGGACAGCCCATATTAATATCCACACCACTAAACCCAAGTTTTGCCACGCCGATACTCGTTTGCCGAAAATATTCCGGCTTATCCCCCCATATATGGGCGACAATCGGCTGTTCATCTTCTGTAAATGTCAAGCGCCCGCGCACACTCATGTTTCCCTCAGGGTGACAAAAACTTTCCGTGTTGGTAAACTCTGTAAAAAACACATCCGGTCTGGCGGCATTACTTATGACATGACGAAAAACAACATCCGTCACATCTTCCATTGGTGCAAGTATAAAAAATGGCCGTGGTAGTTCACGCCAAAAGTTATTTTTCATTTTTCATTTCACATCCTAACATATGAAATAACAGGTCAAACATTTATTTCAAATAAAAAACAAAAATATGCCTTTTACACTTATATCATGCTTCTGCCCTTTTTATCAAACGATAGTATATTTTGAACATTATTAACAGACTGCTGAACAGTATAACAAATACTTTCCTTTTCGAAAGCGGGAGTCTATTTTTTTATCATCATACACAAAAAAGCCTTCTATGATTTCATTTTCACCATAGAAAGCTCACTTATGATACATAATCCCGTTCAATTATTGGAAAAGGCATTCAGCACTTATAAAATATTTTTCAATTCCTCCATCAGACGATTCATCTCTTCATCCGTGCCAATTGTCACGCGCAAAAACTGATCAATTCGCGATTTATTGAAGTAACGTACATAAATCCCTTTCTCTTTCAACGTTTCAAAGATTTGTTTCGCATCTACCCGTCCATGTTTCATAAAAAGGAAATTCGCCTGTGAATCTAGTACCGTGAAATTCAATTGCCTCAGCTCGCCGATTACACGATGACGAGTTTCTATAATTTTTGACCGCGTTTCTTCAAAATATGCTGTATCTTCAATGGCCGCTTTCGCCCCGACCAATGCCAGGCGATCCAATGTATAAGAATTAAATGAATTTTTAATCCGGTTCAGTCCCTCAATTAATTGCTCGTTACCGAATGCAAAGCCGACACGGAGGCCCGCAAGTGATCGGGATTTCGATAATGTTTGGATAACAAGCAAATTTTCATAACGTCGGGTTAAAGGCACAGCAGACTCTCCACCAAAATCAATATACGCTTCATCAACCATAACCACTTTGTCAGGATTGTTTTGCAAGATTTTTTCTATTTGTTCCAACCCTAAACCAATACTTGTCGGCGCATTCGGATTGGGAAAAATGACGCCGCCTTCCGCATGAAAAAATTGCTCAACCGGAATCGTGAAATCTTCATTCAATGGTACTTCTTTATAGTCAAGACGATACAAATTTGCATAGACCGGATAAAAACTGTATGTGATATCCGGAAACAAAATTTGCTCGCCCTGATTGAAGAAAGCCAAAAAGGAAAAGGCAAGCACTTCATCGGAGCCGTTACCGATAAACACCTGACTTTTTGCCACGTCGTATGCCTTTGCAATTGCTTCACATAACTCATCAGCAGTCGGATCGGGATACAAGCGCAGATTTCCATCGACCGCTCCTTTTAACGCTGCCAAAACTTTCGGCGACGGGGGATACGGATTTTCGTTTGTATTTAATTTAATCATATTTTTCACTTTTGGTTGTTCACCCGGCACATAAGGTTCCGTCAGCCGGGTTACCTCGCTCCAAAATTTACTCAACACAAGTCCCCCTTCCCTTACATCGGCAAAATTTTGTCTTTACCCTTTTGTTGCTTTTTCGTCATCCGTTTCATTAGTTCCTTTTTCAATTCTTCTATTCGAATATCCTTTTCAATCATTAACACTAACGAATGATAGATGAGGTCGGCTAATTCAAAAATCAATTCTTCACGGTCCGGATTTTTCGCGCCTATAATCACTTCGGTTGTCTCCTCACCGATTTTCTTTAAAATCTTATCCAACCCTTTTTCAAATAAGTAGTTCGTATAAGAACCTTCAACCGGATTTAATTTACGGTCTTGCAAAAATTGGTATAGCTCCGTAACGATTTCCCGGTTGTAGTCTGCAAATGGATCTTGTGAGTAAACTTCATTATGAAAACAGCTGGCCTCTCCGGTATGACAGGCAACACCAAGTTGTTCTACTTCTACTAAAACCGCATCTCCATCACAATCATAGGACATTCTTTTAACTTGTTGAAAATGACCGGATGTTGCACCTTTATTCCAAAGTTCGTTTCGACTGCGGCTATAAAACCAAGTGGTCCCTGTCTCCAATGTTTTTTCCAATGATTGTTTATTCATATAAGCAAGCATAAGTACTTTTCCGCTGTAGCAATCTTGAACAATTGCGGGAACAAGCCCTTTTTCATCAAATTTGATTTGATCGGTACTAAATTCCATCTTAAACGCTCCTAACTTCGACGTTATTTTCACGTAAATATTGTTTCAATTGTTTTATATCAATTTCACCAAAGTGAAACACGGAGGCAGCCAAAGCGGCATCTGCCTTCCCCTTTGTAAATACTTCGAGGAAATGTTCCATCGTACCTGCCCCGCCGGAAGCTACGACCGGAATGTTTACCCGACCGGCAATTTCAGCGGTTATGTCCAAACTGTAACCGGTCTTCACACCATCTGTATCAATGGCATTTAGCACAATTTCCCCGGCGCCGAGCCGCTCACCTTCTAAAGCCCATTCAACCGCATCCATTCCGGTGTCGATGCGGCCACCATTGATAAAGACTGTCCATTTTCCGTCGTCACGTTTTTTTGCATCAATCGAAAGCACGACACATTGGCTGCCGAACTTTTCAGCCGCTTCACGAATCAAATCCGGATTTTTTACCGCCGCACTGTTGACCGATACTTTATCGGCCCCGGCTTTCAATACTTTACGGAAATCCTCAATCGTCCGAATCCCGCCGCCAACGGTAAACGGGATATGCACTTGTTCAGCCGTTTTTTCAACGACATCGATAAAAATATCCCGTTCTTCATTGGACGCCGTAATATCATAGAATACTAGTTCATCGGCGCCGAGCTCACTATACTTTTCGGCAAGCAGAACCGGGTCATCGACATCCATAATATTTTGGAATTTTGCCCCTTTCACGACACGACCTGCCCGGACATCTAAACAAGGGATAATTCGTTTTGCTAACATATCGTCACTTCCTTTAATGCCTGTTCAAGATTGATTTTACCCGTATAAATCGCCTTTCCGATAATCGCACCATACATATTCAATGCTTTTAATTTTCGCAAGTCTTCCAAGGAACTTACCCCGCCGGATGCAATGACATCCATCGTTGTTTCCCGATTTATTTTTTCAAGTTCGGAAAAATTGGGGCCGGAAAGCATGCCGTCCTTGGCGATATCTGTATAAACAATCGTTTGACATCCTTTTTCTTCTAATTTTTTGGCAAATGCAAGGGCTTCAACCTCACTCGTCTTTGTCCATCCGTCCGTAGCGACAAAACCGTTTTTCGCATCAATCGACACAGCAATTGCCGGACCGTATGTTTCGAGGGCTTCATCTAAAAATTGTTCATCACGTAAAGCGGCACTGCCTAAAATGACGCGGCTGACTCCCATCTCCATCAGTCGTTCGACCTTTTCAAGCGAACGGATTCCCCCGCCTAATTGGATTGGAATATGGATGATTTCTAAGATTAATTGAATAGCAGACAAATTTTTTGTTTCACCAAATAATGCACCGTCTAAATCGACGATATGTAAAAATTCGGCCCCCGCCTCTTCCCATTTTTTGGCCATTTCGACCGGATCACCAAAGGTTTGTTGCTTGCCATAATCCCCTTGAATAAGGCGGACACATTTTCCGTCACGAATATCGATTGCAGGAAATAAAATCATTTGATCATCGCTCCAAACGCTTGTAATAATGTTATCCCAGTCTCCGCACTTTTTTCCGGGTGGAATTGCATACCGATCAGATTGCCTTTTTGAACCATAGCGGGGAATTTCACGCCGTAATCCGTCCAAAAGACAACTTCTTCCGGATGTTTTGGTACAACATAATACGAATGAACAAAGTATACATACTCATTCTCACCTAAATTATCGGTAAGCGCGCTATCCGTTCCTTTCATTAATTGATTCCAGCCCATATGCGGTACTTTGAAATCATGTTTGAAGCGGACAACTTCTCCTTCCAGTAAACCGAGACCTTCCCATTGACCATGTTCATAACTTTTTTCATAAAATAATTGCATTCCTAAGCAAATCCCTAAGATCAGTTTGCCGTTCCGCGCATTTTCTTTTATCGCTTCAACTAAGTTTAATCTTTCCAATTCAATCATGGCATCACGGAAAGCACCAACCCCCGGCAAAATTAAGGCATCGGCTGAATACAACCGTTCCGGGTTACTTGTTATATCCGTTTCTAAACCAAGTCCCTTTAATGCATGATTGACGCTTTTCAAATTTCCTGCACCATAATCAATGATTGCAATCAAGCCCATCGCTCCCTTCCGTTATGGAATCGTTCATTCGACTCTTGGTGTATGATGATTCGTCGTAATATCCGTTCTTCGCTCCTTTGCGTTGTGCAGCCATTAAATCGATTCTTGACATTCAAATGATCCGTCTTTAATATCCGCACATCGCTCCGTAGTGTCATTGGTAATTGTACCCGAAACACTAAAGCATTCCTTTTGTCGACCGAACACCTTTAATTCTTTCGTCAATGGCGGTCGCTTCATCCAACACCCGGCCAAACCCTTTAAATATGGATTCAATGATATGGTGGGTGTTTTTCCCGTGCAGCAATTGGATATGGAGGGTAACCCCCGATTGATTAACAAAAGCCCGGAAAAATTCTTCCACTAACTCCGTATCGAATGTACCCACTTTTTCTGTTGGGATTTCGACATCAAAATATAGGAATGGACGACCGGAAATATCAATGGAAACTTGGGAAAGCGACTCATCCATCGGGGTAAAGACAGAAGCATAGCGACGAATCCCTGCTTTATCACCCAATGCTTGTAAAAATGCCTGCCCGAGAACAATCCCGACATCTTCCACTGAATGATGGTCATCCACATCGGAATCACCGTCACATTTGACTGCCAAATCCATAAATCCGTGTTTCGTCATGAGTGTCAACATATGGTTAAAAAAACCAACACCGGTATCAATCGAGCTATTTCCTTTGCCATCGATATTCAACTGCAATTCAATCTTTGTTTCTGCTGTTTTTCTGACTATTTCCGCACTACGCATACTATCACCTCATTATTTAAATCGGACGCGAATCGAATTGGCGTGGGCAGTTAACCCTTCTTCATTCGCAAATTGGATGATTTGATCCTTTACATTTTTTAATTCTTGTTCACTATAATAAATGACACTGGACCGTTTTAAAAAGTCATAGGTTCCAAGCGGTGACGAAAATTTCGCGGTTCCGCTCGTCGGCAAGGTATGGTTTGGACCGGCAAAATAATCACCGAGTGGTTCCGGTGAGTAGGCACCTAAGAAAATAGCTCCGGCATTGCGCACTTTTGGCAATTGATCAAACGGATTATCGAGGAGCAACTCTAAATGTTCCGGAGCAATTTCATTCACCACTTCAAACGCGTCATCAAGTGTATCCACTACAAAAATATGGCCAAAGTTTTCAATTGAAGCCCGGGTAATTTTATTTCTTTCCAGTGCTTTTAACTGTTTTTCCACTTCTCCTTGTACATCAAGGGCCAGTTGCTCGGAATCGGTGACAAGAATCGATGCCGCCATTTCATCATGTTCCGCCTGTGATAATAAATCAGCGGCGATATACGCTGGATTCTGGGTACCGTCCGCAATTATACAAACCTCGCTTGGACCGGCAATCATATCGATATCCACTGTGCCGAACACATATTTTTTCGCACGGGCCACATAAATATTGCCAGGACCGACAATCTTATCGACCGGACGGATTGATTTTGTTCCATAAGCAAGGGCAGCAATTGATTGAGCACCCCCGACTTTATAAATTTCGGTCACCCCGGCTATTGATGCGGCAGCGAGAACAGCCGGATTTACTTTTCCTTCTTTATTTGGCGGTGAAACGATAACAATTTCTTCCACACCCGCCACAATTGCCGGGATCACGTCCATTAAAACCGTTGACGGGTAAGCAGCCTTCCCGCCCGGAACATAAACACCAACCCGTTTCAGCGGGGTAATTTTTTGCCCAAGGATAATGCCGTTTCCTTTTTTGACAAACCATGATTTTTCAAGCTGATGTTGGTGAAATTCCCGAATATTGTCTTTAGCGTTTTTTAAAATGGTCAAAAAGCTTGGTTCAATGGTTTCAAGTGCCTCTGTTATTTCTTCTTCAGACACTTTCAAAGACGCGAGCGAGACACCATCAAAGGTTTTTGTATACGCAAGGAGCGCCTCGTCCCCATTTTGCCTGACATTTGCAATAATTGCTTTTACCGCTATATCAATTTCTTCAAATGAATCATCACCCCGAGCCATTTTCTCATCAATGACAGACAATTCATTTTTACTGATTTTTGTCAAGTTGATCATTTCCCAACCGCTCCTTTTTCATTTACTACTGATTGAATGTGATTAATAAAATCATCTATCCGACTATGTTTTGTTTTAAAACTTGCTTTATTGGCAATGAGACGGGCACTGATTTCAAAAATTTCCGCAAGCACCTTTAACCCGTTGTCTTGCAAAGTCCTGCCTGTTTCGACAATATCAACAATACAATCGGAAAGACCGACAAGCGGAGCCAATTCCACCGATCCGTTTAAATGAATGGTTTCCACGGTTTGCCCCCTTTCGGTAAAAAATTGGTTGGTCACTTTCGGGTATTTTGTGGCAACAATAAATTTATGCTTTTGTAAAACGGTTGCTTCAAGCCCGGCGACAACAAAACGACAGCGGCCAAAACCTAAATCGACGACTTCAAATACATTGGCACCGGATTCAATCAAGGAATCTTTGCCGATCACGCCTAAATCGGTTGCTCCCCGTTCGACATAGGTAGCGACATCGCTTGCTTTTACGAGAACGATGCGAATTTTTTTCACCGGGTCCTCAAAAATTAATTTTCGACTTTTTTCATGATAGTCCGGAAAATTAATGCCGATTGCATGTAATATGTCTATCGTGTGATCTACAAGCCTTCCTTTTGCTATGGCAATATTTAAATATTCCACGAACGGGTTCCTCCCTCTTGTGCTTTTAAAGCGGTAATTAAATGATCGGCATAAATGGCAAAACCAATCGCTTTTGTGTCATAACCAAATTGTTTTGTTAATCCGTCATACCGCCCGCCTAATAAAACCGGTTGCCCGTATCCGGCAATATATCCATGGAAAACAATACCGGAATAATAGTTCAAGTGGTTAATCAGCCCTAAGTCAACGGTTAAAAAGTTGCCAAAACCAGCCGCTTCCAATTCACGAACAACCTTTTCTAAATGTTCAATTTCCATTTTCATTTCATCATTGACGGCAATCTGATTCGCCCGCGCAAATACCTTTTCCGGTTCCCCGTAAAGCGTCGGAATGGCGGCAAGGGCTTCTTTATAAGGGGCCGGTATCATCAATTCTTTAACATAGGACTCCAATTCAGGGAAATTTTTATTTTCAATCAACCGTTGGATAAATTGTATTTCGTATTCCGCTAACTCAATTTGTTCAATTAATTTTTTGTAAAAATTGGCCTTCCCGATATCGATCGTAAAGGCATCAACCCCTGCCTCGATTAAAGAAAGAATCGCCAAGGTAATAATTTCTGCATCCGCCTGTACACCATCACTGCCGAACCATTCAATGCCTGCCTGAGTAAATTCTCTGGATTGAATATTTTGCGGATCATTGTTCATTCGGAATATACTGGTAACATAGGAATATTTTTGAACCGGTTTTCCATCCTTGGTTTCCTTGGCTTCTGCGACCATCCTCGCAATGGGAATGGTGGCATCCGGTCGTAAAACTAAAATTTTTCCATCGGTGTCAATAAGTTTAATCATTTGATCCTTATCGATCGTTCCTTTAATTTCGTTAAAAAGGTCATAATATTCAAATATCGGTGTTTGAACTTGGTGGAATCCTTTTTTCTTGAAAAGTTGTTTTATTCGTGACAGGACTTCCTCTTTAACTTCAAACTCACTTGGTTCCATACCGGTTACACCTTTCGGAACAAATTGGGTAAGTTTTTGCATCATATCCATTCCCTTTTCTTTATCATATTATTAATTTAATTAATTAGTTATTTAGTAGTTTATCACTTTATTAAAATAAAGTCATGTAGTAATATTAAATTATTAAAAAATTTTTTAGTAGGTGACGCGAGATGTTTGATTTTCATGTACATAGTTCGTTCAGTGAAGATTGTGAAGTAGCAATGGAAGATATGGTCAAAGCAGCCATTGAAAAAGGAATTCAGGAGCTTTGTTTTACAGAGCATATTGATAAAGATTATCCCGACCGTGACTGGACATTTGACCTAGATTTGAATACGTATCGTTTAAAAATACGGGAGATGCAGTCGGCTTTTGGGCATAAAATCAAAGTTCGCAAAGGGGTGGAACTCGGGGTTCAACCACATGTGCTGGATGATTATCGAAGGATTGTCGATGAAGAACCGTTTGATTTTATCATTTGTTCCATGCATGCGACAAAGGGATTCGACCTTCATTCCGGCAAATTTTTTGAAGGGAAAAGTTTGGATCAAGCTTATGAAGAATATTATTCAGAGTTACTGGCATGTATTCGTGATTTTGATCGGTTTAGCATCCTTGGTCACCTTGATTTAGTGACTCGATATAAATATGAACCCGGCGTAAAATCGCTTTTGGATATTATTGAAGAAATTTTTAAATTGATTATTCCAAACGGGCAAGGAATTGAAATCAATACATCGGGATTTTATTACGGTATTGGACGGGTGTTGCCGAGTGTCGATATTTTGAAGTTGTATAAGGAGATGGGCGGAGAAATTTTGACGATCGGCTCGGATGCGCATAAACCCGAACGCCTCGGAGAATATTACGATCACGCTGTTGATGTATTGAAAACCATTGGCTTCCATTATGTGGCAACTTTTGAAAACCAAAAACCGGTTTTTCATAAAATTTAGTATAGACATGCCGGCTTTCATCGGGGAGCCGGCATTGTTATTTTAAAATATGTATGTAAATCTATTTTTTAAAGAACGCATTTTTCCCGACTTTTTCAACAAGACCGGGAAAAAGATTGTAAATGGTACTGCCGGCATTCATGAGCCGCGGCAAATTAATTTCACGGGTTGACGTAAACATTTTCTTAACAATTTGAGCGGCAACTTCTTCCGGTTTCAATACCCATCTGCCGACATTTTTTAAATATTCCCCCGATTCATCGGCAATATGAAAGAAATTCGTTTCAATCGGTCCTGGATTAACAGCAGTGACAAATATACCTTCATCACGAACTTCCATTCTCAGGGCGTCAGTAAAGCCCAATACGGCCTTTTTTGTCGCTGAATAAATGCTTGATTTCGGGGTGGCAATTTTCCCTGCTTGAGAAGCGATATTGATAATATGACCGGAATTTTGCGCAACCATTTTCGGTAACACCATTTTTGTCATCGCAATTAATCCAAGGACATTGACACGAAGCATGTTTTCGGCCTCATCCATCGTTGCATCCAGCACGGTTTTAAAGATGCCGAACCCTGCATTATTAATTAACACATCAATTCTTTGCTTATCGCCGAGTTGCTCAAAAAAATTTAAAATTTCATCCGTATTTCCAACATCAAGTTTATGGACAGAGACGGAAGTGCGGTGTTTTTTTCTAATTTTTTCTTGAATCTTTACTAATTTATCGTAACTGCGGGCAACGAGGATGAGATGGGCACCACTTTCTGCACATTGATAGGCCAATTGTTCCCCTAACCCCCCGGAAGCACCGGTAATCAAGATGGTTTTGCCATGTAAACGTGGATTCATATTTCTGCCTCCAATATAGTTTTAACGATTCGTATGATGATCACTTACCTGTCTCTCTTAATTTAATGTTTCACTTCAATCTTTTTAAAATCCTCAGCAATAATTGTGTTTGGAAATATTTCTTGCGCCTGTTTTTCTAAAAACGGTAAATCTCCTTTTTCAAAACGCGAACTAATATGGGTAATGCATAATTTTTTTACATTTGCCTGTACCGCTATTCGTGCTGCCTGATGGGTCGTTGAATGGAAATATTGGTGAGCGATATCTTCCGCTTCCTTATCAAATGTTGCTTCATGAATGAGCAAGTCCGCATTCCTTGCCAACGCTACACTCACTTGAGTCGGTCTTGTATCCCCTAAAATAGTAACGACCCTTCCCTTTTTGGCCGGTCCTAAAAAATCCGCTCCGTTAATAATCGTTCCATCCTCCAGCTGGATCGTTGCCCCGGTTTTCAATTGTTTAAAAATAGGTCCCGGTTTTACGCCGATTTTTTTTAATTCATCGGCCATTAATGAACCCGGCTTATCTTTTTCAACAATTCGGTAACCATAGGACGGGATGCCATGGTCAAGCAATTTTGCTTCAATTATAAAATCACCTTCATCTAAATAAAGTTCATCCTCAAACTCAACATAATGAATGTCATATTTCAAATGAGACTGACTGATTGACAGGCTCATTTCAACAAAATCGCGAATGCCTTTGGGACCATAAATAGTAACCGGCTCTATCCCGCCTAAAAAGGAACGACTCCCGAGTAAGCCGGGTAAGCCGAAAATATGATCACCGTGAAGATGGGTAATAAAAATCTTTTCTATCTTTCGCGGTTTTAATGATGTATGTAAAATCTGATGCTGTGTAGCTTCACCGCAGTCAAACAACCAGATCGCTCCATCTTGTAAATGTTTTAAGGCAATCGCCGTCACATTTCTATATTTTGCAGGCATTCCTGCACCGGTTCCGAGAAAAGTAATTTCCAAAATAATTCCTCCAATATCAACAACGCTTAATCTATATATTTATTATCAGGTTTTACCAACTTTTTTTCAATATCAATCGTTTTGATAAAGAAAATGCAGGCGGCCGGGGTTAATCCATCAACCTTATCAAAAGGCTGTTTATCATTATTTTTATACTAAATGAAAGACCATTAACAAAAACTAAATAAGATGATCAACCCCACATTTCGCACGTCTTAAGTAAAATTCATCCTAATTTTTGAATGAACTTTATCTAAATGGCTCGATGGGATGATATCTTCATTTTTTGATGGATTTTCGACAAATTTCTATTGAATTCGACATTTTTTTCGAGGTTTCCTCCTGTTATGTGTTATTTACCTTGATTTTCGACATTTTTTGACACGTATATCGATAGATCATACCCGCATAATTCAATGATTTTTTTGGCTTGTGAATCAATATTGTCGGGTAGGAGTCTTATTTTTTGCTGATTTTGATTGATAAGGATCACGGTAATATCTTCTAATTGCTCTAACAATGCTTGACCTGTGGGTTGATGGAGCTTTCTTTTTCCCTTCAAGATTAGAGAAAGGTTCCTTTCTTTCAGTTCTTTTCTAACTCGATATTCCAAAATTCCATAGATTAATAGAGCCATCACATATACAATCCCTAAGGCTTCAACCCTTTCCGGGGTTTTCAAGTAAATGGCATCAATCATTTGTGAATCTTTGATTAATCGGAAACGGGTCTCAGC
>NZ_JAJCHL010000079.1:0-14350 GCF_020554505.1 Caldibacillus sp. 210928-DFI.2.18 | reverse complement strand
ATTTGTAGTACGTACCGTGAAGGTACGTTTATTTTTTTATTTCGGGCTTACGTTTAACTTCTGCTTGGTCTTTGCAGTGCTTGTAACACAATACGATTTCCCGTATTTAATGTGTATTCGAACCGGTCACTTTTTTGGTCCTGACGGTAATGGAAATGATGATGAACAGAACAAACTCCCACTGTATTATCAAATACGAAAAAATTGACCCCTTCCTTTTCTTTTGTGACAAGAAAAGATTGGTGATTATGGCAAAAAATAATATCGTAAATTGAATAGTTAAGTTCATTTAATTTGCGGATAAATTGAAAGAAGGTATCATCAGCTAATTCTTCAAGCCACGCTTGGTAACTGACGGATAATGATTTTCGGATTTTCACATAGGTTTGATCCTGCAGTTCATATTGTTTATTTTCATACTGAACAATAAAGTCATCCGTTAATATTCCGCTATACCAATGATTAAGGTGTTTCATACGGATTTCTTTATATAAAAAATCCTCCAAGGGAAAGGCTTCTTCTGTTTCATTATCAATGACAATCCAGTCATCATTAATTTTTTCAACAATTCCTTCAAAAAAAGCTCGATCTTGTTTTTCAAGGATGCGATAGCGTTCCGGTTTCATTGAATTCCTCCATCAATTGATAAGATTAAGTTGATCCCACGTAACCACAAGTCAAACGCCCGTCGTAACAAGCGAGTCAAGGTAGTAGCTCAAACGCTCGCATGCGTCCGCTTGGTTCTAATAACATTGAGTTAGGGATATTGATTTCCACCTAATTTAAGTTTCCCCTGAGTACTTTTCCACCATTTTCATTTATTGGCAATGTCATGTTATTTTATACTGTTCTATTTTTGATAAAATTTTCCATTTTCCTTTTCCATTTATTGACCTGTCTTTCCGAAACAAGGTAAGCTAGAGGAGTAGAAATAAAGGGGGAGAATGATGTTGCGAAAATGGATGGGAATGGTCTTGCCTGCTTTTCTGATTTTCTTTGTAAATGCGACAGCCGTGTTTGCAGCTGAAGAAAACAAAAGGGTATGGCAAGATGAAAGTATTTATTACCTTATAGTTGACCGTTTCTACAACGGCGATCTTTCAAATGATTTTACTGTAAATACAAAGGACAAGCTTTCCTATCATGGAGGAGATTTCCAAGGTGTTAGAAAAGAGCGGGAAAAATAACGGGTAATTAATTGGATATTGTAAATATATGAAAAAATTGAAATGGTGCCAGCGCTTTTAACAATTTTAAGTCCGGGAAAGTGTTTCGTTCATCACTCCCGGGCTCTATCATTGCTTGAATAGCATCTAACAAAATGTAAATCCATTATCTGTAATTAATAAATTGTACATCGAGCGGCAAGTCTGCTTCACGGAGGACTGCAATGATTTTTTGCAGGTCGTCTCGGCTTTTTCCGGTCACGCGGATTTGATCATCTTGAATTTGACTCTTAACTTTTAAACCGGTATTTTTAATAATTGTGTTAATTTTTTTGGCATTATCTTTATCAATACCTTGAATTAGTTTTGCGCGCTGACGTACATTTCCGCTAAAAGCATTTTCCATTTTTCCGTATTGCAAATTTTTGATTGGTATACCGCGTTTAATCAGTTTACCTAATAAAACATCCTTTAGCTGCGACATTTTGAACTCATCATCGGAAATTAAAACAAGTTCATCGCCTTCCAGTTTTACATCGCTTTTGCTTCCTTTAAAATCATATCGATTTTGAATTTCTTTCATTGTTAAATTGATGGCATTCGTCACCTCAGCCATGTCAATCTTAGAAACAATATCAAATGAGCTTTCTTTCGCCATTAAGCTACCTCCGTTCATATGTTTTCCTTCATTATAGGGAAAACTAAGGAAACGGGCAAGTAAACAGACGGAGGCAGCTAGAAATTACAAATGATCGGTCTTCTTTGAATATTGGTGTTTACCGGCTTTTCGGTTTTTTTCTTTCAATTCGTTTTTTCTTTCGCGAAGTGCCTGATGGTCCACCGGTTTCTTATCATCATCAGAAGTTCTTGACATAAAGACCCTCCTCAATAATCTCAAATACTAACGCTTACCTTATTATGGGGCAATATCAAGTTCACTATTCGCCTTAGCATTTAAAAAGAAAATGGCAAGTGTACCCGGTCCGGAATGGGCACCGATTGCCGAACCGATCATATTGATATAAAAATGTTTACAACCGAATCTTTCTTCAATCATATTTTTCATCTGCCGAGCTGTTTCCTCATCGTCTCCATGGCTGATGCCGATAAGCTGGTCTTTCAAATTAACACCACGTTCTTCCATTAACTCCAGAATCCTGTTCAACACTTTTTTCTTTCCGCGGATTTTTTCAATTGGAATCAGTTTACCGTCCTCAACATTCAATAAAGGTTTTATATTTAAAAGTCCGCCGACAAAAGCACTGGCTCTTGATACCCGACCGCCGCGCCGCAAATATTCTAAATCATCGACAGTAAATAAATGTTCCATATGACTGCAATAAAATTCGGTTTCTTGGATGATCTTTTCCTTTGTTGCTCCGCTACTCGCCAGTTTAGCGGCATGGAAAACAATTAATCCTTGTCCTAAAGAGGCCGCTTTTGTATCAATTATCGTTAAATCCAAGTCAGGATACTCTTCTAAAACCTGTTCTCTAATCATGCATGCCGTTTGATACGTTCCGGACAATTGTGACGAGAAAGCAATATAAACTCCAGGGCGTTTTTCTTTGGCTAAGTTGACAAAAACCTCTTTTATCTTTGTTGGGGAAGCTTGGGATGTTTTTGGTGTTTTGCCATTACGCATGGCATCAAATATTTTCTTGGAATCAATCGAAATCACATCATCATATTCTTCACCGTCCAATTCGACTTGTAAAGGAAGCAAGTCAATGTTTTGTTCTTGTAAAAAAGAGTATGGTAAATCAGCACCGCTGTCTGTAATAAGTTTTACCTTTGTCAATCCCCATCACCACTTTCGAATGTTTCTTATATGCTTTAGTTTATCATCAAAAATTGGAGAATTAAACCAAAACTTCACGGAAAACCAAGCCGTTTTTAGGAAACAATAAAAAAATACTAGTATTACCGCGCTGAAATGGAGGTTACATCATGATTTTATTCCATGTAAAAAAATTCATCATTGTTATCATCGGTGCATTTATTTTTGCATTTTCCATGAATTATTTTTTAATACCGGCGGGTGTTTATTCAAGTGGTTTTTCCGGATTGAGTCAATTGCTGTCAAGATTATTTAGTGAGTATTTTAACATTCATATTTCTGTTGGAATTTGGTTGTTGCTGTTGAATATACCGGTTACGATTTTAGGATGGAGAAAGGTCGGTAAAACTTTTACTTTGTATAGTTTTATTAGTGTTATTTTTTCTTCCCTGTTTTTAAACTTGATACCGATAAAGGAATTATCAGATGATATTTTGCTAAATGCGGTATTTGGCGGAGTGATCGGCGCAGTTGGAGCAGGAATGACCCTGAGATTTGGGGCTTCAACCGGTGGTATGGATATTATTGCCGTATATTTATCAAGAGTTGTTGAAGGATCTGTCGGCAGATTTACGTTAATTTTAAACAGTTTCATTATTATTTCTGCCGGATTCTTGTTTGGTTGGGAAAAATCTCTTTACACGCTGGTTGGATTATTTTCTTCATCAAAAGTGATTGATATTCTCCATACACAAGCGCAAAAACTGACGGCGATGATCGTGACCAAAAATTCCAAAGATTTGAAACAGGCAATTTTAACCCGGCTAACGAGAGGGGCAACCGTCGTTCCTGCGCACGGGGCGTATTCCGATGAAGGAAGGGATATGTTAATCACCGTAATTAGTAGGTATGAATTGTTTGAACTGAGAAAAATCATTAAAGAAGTTGATCCTAAGGCTTTTACCAATATTGTAAAAACCGACTCGGTCATCGGTCTGTTTAGAAAAGATTAAAGAAAACTTGGTGAATGCGTGTCTTTATAAGACTGCCAAACCGAAATAAAAAATGACAGCTCCGAACCGAGCTGTCATTTTTTCCGGGGGATTAGCTGTTGCGAGAGTCTACTGCATCCAATTCCTGCTGGTATTGTTGCAAAAGTTCTTTCTCTGCTTCAGTCGAATTAGCAAAAGCGGATGAAATAGCGTTTTTTGCTTTATCGATATCGTCTTGGCTGATATCATTCTTTTGTTTTAATCGTTTTGTAAATTCCCTAGCCTGTTGTAACAATTGATTTGCCATTTTGCTCCCACCTTATAATGAATCAAAATGATTATTCATTTTTCTGGCTTCAGCTTCAGCATACGTTAAATGGTAAGGGATTTTTTCCGAATGACGAGTTACCGCATCGACACCTTGCTTAACAAAACGCTTTGATTTACTACTTTTGCCCATTCGTATCCCTCCGTCATTATAATTAGAACAAGAAGGAAACTTGGCCTCTTGTTCCTTATTAACATATCCCAATTCTGTCAAAAAAAACTGTCAGAAAACGACAACCTTGCCCGAATTTGGTTAAAAATTTACGCTATTCATTCATATAAAATAAAGGACGTATAACTTGAAAATCAATAAATTGAAGACTTTAATGAATGTTCCTATAAGAAGTAACCAGTCAGCCGATGAATTGCTTGCTTTAGTTGAAGTTCAAGACTTTAATAAAAGTTCCTCCAAGTAAACAGCGATTCCGTCTTCTTCATTTGATAATGTCACGTCTTTTGCAACATGTTTGGCCATATCAATCGCATTTCCCATGGCCACTCCATGTCCGGCGAATTCAAGCATTTCTAAATCATTATCTTCATCACCAAAAGCAATCACTCGACTTTGGGGAATTCCGTAATAATCGGCGACTTTTTTAACACCGATTGCTTTATTAATTCCGTGTTTTACAATTTCGATAACCGGATATGGGGCGCCCCAACTGCGGTGTTCGATAACTTCCGCCTTTGTTTCCGCAAGATAGGAATTAATTTTTTCAACATTCTTTTCGTCCGAATGAATCAGTAAGCTGGTTGGGTCATTTTTTAAAAAATTACGTAAATCACCGTAAGTAACGGACAGATTCCCCAGTTTGAAAAAATCAATTAATTTTTCATCATGATAATGAAGATAAATATGGTCCATTACTTCAGCGATAATATTTTGAATGGAATACTGATCGGAAATTTCAATAATATCTTTTACCGCCTCTAAAGGGAGTGGTTGATGATATACACCCCAACCGGCATCGAGCGGATGATGAACAAATGCTCCGTTAAAGTTGACAATCGGGCTTTGTAAGTTCAATTCCTTATAATACATTTCGCTGGCACGATAAGGTCTTCCGGTAGAAATCATGACAACATGACCATCATTTTGGACTTGATTTAATACAGCTTTTGTCTTTTCAGATATGGTTTTATCATCTTTTAATAACGTTCCATCTAAGTCTAATGCAATTAAGTGTTTATCTTTCATTGAGACATTCCTTTCATTATGTCATTATTTAGCAATTATAGCACACTCATGTTAAACTGTTATTAAGAAACTGTATTAAATATTAGTTTATAATATATGGGTAGAAATACAATAGATTTGCTTGTATTTTTTATACAATTTCCATACTGGTACAAGGAGTTTTAGACTGATATTGGATTTTTAGGAGGAAAATGATGATTATTGTTGAAAAGAAAATAGTTGCCAATATTCCGCTGCTAGAAGTTGTGCAAAAAGAGTTGTTGGATCAAGCGGTACCCACTGTATTCTTTTTCCACGGATTTACAAGTGCGAAAGAACATAATTTGCATTACGCCTATTTGATGGCTGAAAAAAATATACGAGTTGTCCTCCCTGAGGCTGATTTACACGGAGAACGAAGCCGGGAGTTATCGATGGTGGAACAGGCTTTACATTTTTGGGAAATAATCTTAAAAAATATCGCGGAGCTTGCAGAATTAAAGGAAGCATATGTGCGTAATAGACAAACTTTAGAAAATCAAATTGGTGTTGCCGGCACATCAATGGGGGGAATTACGACCTTTGGTGCCTTATGTAAATATGATTGGATAAAGGCAGCTGTCAGTTTAATGGGGAATCCCGCTTATCACCATTTCGCTCGTTATCTCGTTAATGAACTGCAAAGCCAAGGATATAAAATTCCGTATTCGGAACAGCAATTAGAAGGAGAGTATCAGAAATTGTTGCCGGTTGACTTAAGCATGAATCCGGAAAAGTTAAACAATCGTCCGCTGCTATTTTGGCATGGAAAAAAGGATCCAATTGTTCCCTATACATATGCTTATGATTTTTATCAAAAGGTAAAGGAAAATTATTCAGAACATCCGGACCATATCCGCTTTATTTTAGATCATCATGCCGGACATAAAGTATCACGAGAAGGGTTATTAGCAACGGTTGACTGGTTTGAGCAATTTCTTCAATAAATGTCCAACCTTATCCAACTTGTAGTGGCCAAGAATTTATCTTACCTTAACGGAAAGTAAGACTTCACCTCAAGTTATTCGAGCATGGAAAGAAGACAGGTGGTGGTCGGACTGCCCGCACGCATCCGATAGGTTCAACTAACATTAGTGGGGAAAAAATATCCCCCTTGACGGAAGTTTCACTTAATTCATTTTTCTATGTATCTTTGGTATGATAGAATATGAATTGGAAAGGAGGTTTTTTTATGGATGAAGCTTTAAAAGAAAATATACTCGGTGCGCTTGAACAAGTAATCGATCCTGAAATTGGAATTGACATAGTAAATCTTGGGTTGGTATATGATGTTGATCTGGATGAAAACGGCAAAGCCATTGTGACGATGACTTTGACCACAATGGGTTGCCCATTAGGCGGTATCATTTCTGACCAAGTGAAAATAGCTCTTTCTGATATACCGGAAGTGAAGGATACTGAGGTGAATATTGTCTGGAATCCACCGTGGTCAAAAAATATGATGAGTCGTTATGCAAAGATTGCACTAGGAATTCCGGATTAATCCGAAACTGACCCTAAGGAAGGGGATGATGGTTCAGCCAGACCCTTTCGAAAAGTTTTGAGAGCCTGCTTTCAACTGTCATTTTTTTCATCTCTACCTGAATTCATGATTTCCCTCTTTTCGTAAAAGATAATAATGAGAAACCTGGAAAGGGGGATGAAAGCAATGGGTGAAAATCGTCGTTTCCGAGCAGGGTACAAAGCACCAAATGACGGGATATATATTGAAATAGGAGAAGAAGGATCGTCTGTCGTCAATCCAAGACAAGTCCGGTTAAAAGCAGGACAACGTTTCCCGGAAAACTCCAATCATAACCGCATTTGGACCTTTAAGGGTTAAATCCGATTGTTCATATTTTGTATTATATGAAATTCTGGAAGCATAAAGTCAAAAGGTTGTCTTGTCAGGGAAAATAGAAATGACTCCCCTAAAGGACAACCTTTTTTCGTATACTTTACGTATAGATGACCGGCACTTAGGAATTCACCGGAGAAAAATTTGAAATTAAGTACGAACTGAAAAATGCTTGTCAGTTTCGATGAACTATGCATGACGAGACGCCGAACTTAATCGTAAACGGTTCGCTCTCTTACACATTTAGTTCTTTATCTTTTGGCATAACTGCCGCAATTAGGAAAAGAATAATCGAGATGCCGATTGCTAAAATTGTTCCAACTGTAAAATCATATGAAGCGGATTTTATTGACCCGACAATATAAGTTAACATATGTGATAAAAGAAATACCCAGAAAAAGGTCCAAAAATATTTCATGAAACTCCACCTGCTTTTCATTTTATAATTATTTTCTTCATTATCATATAAAGAAATCATACCATAAAAATCAAATTTTAGGAAAGGTTTCTTATTGAGCAATTTAAAATAAACAACTTCGGTTTTTATTGCGAAACGGAAGAGGCAATCTGACAAAGCTGTTTTTCCCCGGACTTACAGGAAAGATAAATGAAAAATAGGCAATTGTAATAGAGAGTTTATTACGTTTTTGAATAAAGTATAAAGAGAAGCACTGCCCACAAGGCTGATTATTGTGTTAATGAATGGAAAATAATTGGTAAGTAAATATAAGAGGGGTTTTGTATGAACTTTCGAATTTTCACCTTAAATGATCAATATTGTATCATTCATTATCCGGAAAAACCAAATGGATTCGGGGTATTGGCCATCGGCGGAGAAGAACAATATGTAGATAAACAGAGTAGTAATTGGTTAAGTAACAATGCAAGACAGAAAATCCTTCAATCATTTTTAGATGACGGATACACCGTTTATTATACAAATTTCAATTACAGGCATATGGGAAATAAGCAATCTGTTGAACAAGTGGCCAGTCTATACGAATTTATTAAGCGGACGGAAATCTTAAACGAACGGGTGCACATTATTGCAGAAGGAATTGGGACTTTGATTGCCATGGATTTATTAAAAAATAAAAGAGAAATGATTCGCTCGATTGTATTCATTAATCCGATATTTTCCATTCAATGGATGATATCAATTGTGAAAGATCAACCTTTTCTTTATAAAAAAACGATCAAAGATTTATCATCTGCTTACGATATTAGTGAAGAAAGTTGTGAAAAAAATATCAAAAACTTAAAAGTGACATCATTTACCATCACATATCCTTTCGTTATCATTCATATTTTAGAACATGGAATTCAAGATGCACTATGGACACAGCTATATAAAAAATATTTTTCTAAATATAATGAAAATATTTATGTTATTTTACCGGAAAAAAGGTCGCGCATTGCTTATTACTCAAAGAACTTATTCATGCAGGCTGAAGCTCAATTGTAATCGTATTTGACAGCAGGTGAAGCAAATGGACGGATATATCCTCTTCGGATCCTTTGGACAATTGGGATTTGAAATTTGTGAACAACTATTAAATAATGGTTATCAAGTAAATCATGTAAATGTTTGTGATGACTATGAGGATCAGGAAATTATTGAAGAAAAAAATTTAATGCTTGGCAGAAATGCGAATTTTAAAAGAATGGGCGAAAATTTAGTACGATTCATAAACGTTCCAATGATCATCCCATTATATGATTGGTTATTTTACGATGAAAATCAATGGGAAATGATTTTAAAAAAACTTGAACAAATTTTTGCCCGGCTTCACGTAAAAAATGCTTCAGCCCCGATCATTTTATTAAAAGCATCAGGTCCCGACCAAAGGATCCAGTCAATGAATCATTATTTTCGAGTAATTGAACAAAAATTTTGCAAAACATTATCGATTTACGTTCCCATTATATATGGGAAGTGGTTTACCGAGACTTCATATCTTTACCATATGTTAATGGGGGAAAAAATTAGCAGAAACGCAGATGCCATTTATATTAGTGATGCGGGTAGAACGATTGTTGATTTAATGTTACATGAAGAAAAAGGGGAATTTTATATTAGAAATCAAAATAAACATTGTTGGCATGAATGTCTATATATGCTGACCGGTATTAAATCACAAACCGATTATCCGGAAGATGAAACGGTCAATGATCCCGGTAAAGTCATTTTTGTCAATGAAACAAATGACGGAGAACGATTTTTTGAAAAGATAAGAAAGTATAAAAATACATGTAAATAACTTGGAATTAGTTTTATTGTCTAGCTCCGAGCGCCAGCGACTAGCAAACTTCACTCCCCTCCACTACGATAAGTCAACATCGGCTCGTCCCTCGCCGTGTTTCCTTTATCTCATTGCGGGGCGCTCCAGTTTGTACGTCGCTAACCGGGCGCTCTGCGCTTTTCTAATGAAATAAAGAAATTACAAACGATATTTGATTTGTAACATGTAAGTTTTCTTGAATTATTTCCACTGCACAAAATTTCAATTGAATTATCTTTTTTTTTCAAGTAAAATTAGTACCAAGTCATAATAACTCATAATAAAAATAGTTGTGATCAGAATTTTTCAAATGAGGAGTGGGTTACATGAATGTTGGAATTGTTGGTATTGGTCGTTATGTACCGGAAAATGTAGTAACGAATCAAGATTTAGAAAAAAGAATGGATACTTCCGATGAATGGATTCGAACGAGAACCGGGATCAGGGAGCGAAGAATTGCCGGTGATGACATAAACACCTCACATATGGCTTATTTCGCTGCACAAAAGGCGATTGAGGATGCCGGGATTCAGCCTGAAGATATTGATCTCATCTTAACAGCAACGGTTACTCCTGATCAGCCTTTCCCAACCGTTTCTTGCATGATTCAGGAACAAATTGGTGCCAAAAAAGCTGCAGCGATGGATATTAGTGCCGCATGTTCCGGATTAATGTACGGAATGGTGACGGCTAAACAGTTTATCGAAACAGGTGTTTATAAGTATGTATTAGTTATCGGTGCAGAAAAGTTATCGAAAATAACCGACTGGGAAGACCGTTCAACTGCCGTATTATTTGGTGACGGAGCCGGTGCAGTGGTCATGGGACCGGTCACTGACGGACGAGGAATTTTATCATTTGAACTCGGTGCAGATGGTTCTGGAGGAAAATTTTTATATCAAGAAAAATATATTTGTATGAACGGTCGAGAAGTCTTTAAATTTGCTGTTCGACAAATGGGCGAATCCGCCTTAAATGTGATAGAAAAGGCAGGCTTGTCGAAGGAGGACGTCGATTTTCTTATCCCGCATCAAGCTAATATCCGAATTATGGAAGCAGCAAGACAAAGATTGGATCTCCCGGTTGAAAAAATGTCAAATACTGTTGGAAAATATGGAAATACATCTGCAGCCTCCATTCCAATTTCTTTAGTTGAGGATTTGGAAGCAGGACGGATTAAAGATGATGATATTATCTTGATGGTTGGTTTTGGCGGTGGTCTAACTTGGGGAGCGATTTTAATGAAATGGGGCAAGTAATTTGTTTTACTAAAGATAAAAGGCCCGTCTTGACTAAACCGGTTACAGCCCGGTTGTTTTAACTAATCAATCGACATAAGCAAGTTGTTAACAGGTAAGCGGTTATGTAGACATCTATCATTTGATTATTAGGTGTATTATTGTTCGGTAAAAATTCTTTAAAACCTAAAAAACTTTTCAAAATTTTTTCCGGGATGGTAAGATAAGATGAAGGACGATCGTAATAAAATAGTGTACGAATTCTTGAAAGTTTCATAGTGGAAATATGCACGATTAAAAAGGAGTTGTATTGAAATGGAACAACGAAGGGTAGTTATTACTGGGATTGGTGCTGTTACACCTGTTGGCAGTGATGCCCTAACTTCTTGGAATAATATTATAAACGGAAAATCAGGTATCGGTCCGATGACTCGGGTTAATGCTGATGAGTTTCCTGCAAAAGTTGCCGCAGAAGTGAGAGATTTTAATCCTGAAGATTTTATTGAAAGAAAAGATGTAAGGAAAATGGATCGATTTACTCATTTTGCCGTAGCTGCATCACTTATGGCCGTAAAAGACGCCAATCTGACAATTGATGATCATAATGCACATCGAGTCGGTGTTTGGATTGGTTCGGGTATCGGCGGGTTAGAAACGTTGGAAAATCAATTTGAAACCTTTTTACAACGTGGCTATCGGCGGGTTAGTCCGTTCTTTATACCGATGATGATTCCGGATATGGCAACCGGGCAAGTTTCGATTTTTCTTGGTGCAAAAGGTTTTAATTCTTGTACAGTAACGGCCTGTGCAACCGGAACAAACTCCATTGGCGATGCATTTAAAGTTATTGAACGCGGTGATGCAGATGTCATGATTTCCGGTGGTTCTGAAGCCCCAATCACAAGAATGTCGATAGCAGGATTCTGTGCCAATACCGCGCTCTCAACCAATCCCGATCCAAAAACCGCATGCCGGCCGTTTGATAAAGATCGTGACGGTTTTGTTATCGGTGAAGGGGCAGGGATCGTTGTTTTAGAAGAATTGAATCATGCTTTAAACCGAGGTGCTCATATTTATGCAGAAGTAATCGGCTACGGAGCGACCGGTGATGCCTATCATATTACTGCTCCGGCACCTGAAGGAGAAGGCGGTGCCCGTGCAATGAAGATGGCGATCGATGATGCTGGAATCGACCCGACAACAATCGATTATATTAATGCCCATGGTACAAGTACCGAATATAATGATAAATATGAAACAACAGCCATTAAAACAATATTTGGCGATCATGCTTATAAAATGGCCATCAGCTCAACGAAATCAATGACCGGACATTTATTAGGCGCTGCCGGAGCGGTAGAGGCAATTTTTACTGTTTTAGCTCTAAAGGAAGGCATTTTACCGCCAACCATGAATTTACAAAATCCGGATCCGAATTGTGACTTGGATTATGTTCCAAATGAAGCAAGAAATCAAGAAATTACGTATGCGATGAGCAACTCGCTCGGATTCGGCGGTCATAATGCAACACTAGTATTTAAAAAATATGAATAATGTAGAAACGCTTAAAGCCAGGGAAAGGGGACCTGGCTTTACGTATTTATCATCGTCTTTTCGCCATTAAGAGAAGGAAATCTTGCTTTTTCAGGAATAATTTAACTCTTTTCGGACAATACTGTACTCAAACAGTCTTTAAGCGAGGGGTTAGAAATGATGTATTTGCATGATGTTTGGGTGAATTGGTTCGAAGGGGAAGAGAACGGATATAATGTCTGTCATTTTCATGAATGGCGAAAAGATGATACCATCGAATTATTAGATCAGGTACCGGTTTTGAAAGTAACGAAAGACTTATATGATTATATTGAAAATGGGTTGACTGATCTGCCGGAAGGTTTATTGAATGATGTGTTTCAAAAGGCGTATTTGCGAAAAAATCATGAGCGGATCCAGTTGGACTATTGTTTTATCATAACAGACGGCATCGGCATTCTGGCCGTCGATACGCTCGGATATCAAATACCGATGAGGAAAAGTCGCATAATCCCGAGACAAGAGCAACTTGTATATGAGATGATAGCAGAAGAAAATCCGATCAAATATTCGATACCAAAACATCCGAAAAAAGAACATCATATTATGTCACCTGAACCGGAAGTAATGATGGGGCTGACAAGGAAAGAGCGGCAGTTAAAGCAATTGTTATTTTTAGCTTTAGATCATCTATATACATCGAAAAATACAGGGCAAGTCCGGTACTGGTATACAGAATGGGCACCGGGACATTATTCAACGATTCGGACGAAATCGTTTGAAGAAATATGGAATCAACTGTATGAAGAAGTAAAACTCGGTTGGACAGAAAAACATGAGAAGCTATGTGAGGCTTTAATAAAAGGTGAACCATATTTTGAAAAACTTTGGGAAATGGAAAAAGGATCAAAGGTAAATTAAAGAGTCCTACTTCAAAAATGTCCGTGAGATAAAACCTCATGGGCATTTTTTTTGTACACTGCATGGCGATTAACAATGTATCCCAAATTTTAGTATAGGGCAAATCAGGATTAACAACTGTGTTACTTACTAAAATGGTAATTACACCGATAACGAACTTAATGAAATAATGGTAATAATAAAATAACTAATAATAATCAATAATATATGGATGAGTAACAATAATATAAAAATCATTGTAGGATTATTTATCTTGGTTCTTTTAATACAATAACATTCAAATATGATCAAGAACCAATAATTTATACTGGTCATTTCTGGATTTAAAATGACATAGGTTATGAAAAAAGGAATTTGATAAATTAAAAATTTAGTAATGAAAATTTTATTCATCTCTTTCCAATTTTCTGTTAAAAAATCCGAAAGAACTAATAATATAATTGTTTGATAATTTTTTCAGTTATAATAGCAAATAGTTTTTTCTTTAAAATTCCTTTTGTCACGATAACCATTTGTGTTATCCATTTATTAATTATTATTCCAACCGGATTGATTGATAAAAAGATGGACAATCAAATGCGTAAGAAGATTATAGAAGAAGCGATGAAAAGCCTGAAGAAGTAATAGTTGTTTGGTGACTTCTAATGTGTACGCTAAAATATGTCAGTACAAGATTGATTATTTTGTTGATTTTAATCGTATATGATGACAGGGAAATTTTGTCTGACATAAATCGTACATACTCTATGAAAAGATGTAAAACATAAGGTTGGAGGTGGAAACGATGTCGGAAAACGAAAAACTGAAAAAACAGCTCCGAAAATATTTTAGCGATGAGCAAGCAAAAAAAGATGATCAATCACACGAATTTGATCATGAATTTGCCAATGAACCGTTGACAGCTGCTGAAAGGTTGAACAATAAAAAAACGAAAAAACGGCAATAATGAAAAAAAGGGGATGAAAAAGCCATCCCCTTTTTCAAAAGATAAGAAAGTATAAAAATACAAGTAAATAACTTGGAATTAGTTTTATTGT
>NZ_JAJCHL010000078.1:0-14626 GCF_020554505.1 Caldibacillus sp. 210928-DFI.2.18 | reverse complement strand
AAACAGGCATTTTTCACCTTAAAACGGCGACGAGATTCAGGTTCGTCGTCAAAAAATCAAGATTTTCACCCAAATACGACGACGAGAATAGGTCTCGTCGCCAAAAAAGAATATTTCTCGCTCTAAAATGTCAACGAGAACGTATTTCATAGATTTGATTGGTTTGCTAAGATGCAAAACTAAACCATTTTATTGTCATGTTTAATTTAGGATTTGCCTCTTATTTGAAAAGTGCAGTATCAGTGATAACACACTACTAGAAACTAAGACGTTTGAGTTGCAACTGCAGCCAATTTAATCTTGTATTTTATCAGTTTTTAATATTTAAATTCGGTTCCTACCGTATATGTATCTTCGAGAACTAGGATTCCTTTTTTCTCGGGGACATTTGGCAGTCCTAATTCCCGGGCCGAACAAATCATTCCTTGTGAAGATATGCCCCGAAGCTCAGCAGGTTGGATAACAAGACCGCTCGGCATCACCGCACCAATTTTAGCGACAACGACTTTTTGCCCCGCATCCACATTAGGCGCACCGCAAACAATTTGTAATGTTTCGGTTCCAACATCGACTTTACAAACACTTAATTTGTCCGCTTGCGGATGCTTTTCCTTTTCTTTCACATAACCGACAACAAATTTTGGTGAAAGATCAGCAGTTAACTGATCGGTGAATCCGTGACTGTTTATGATTTCATTTAATTTCGCCACCAATTCCTCCGTCAAGTCTACAAGTCCTTTCGTCACAGTAAAAGAAACATAGTTTGAGGCATTGAAGAGGTTGAACCCTGCTGTCTCACCTGTCTCACTGTTTACGATTTTTACAACATCATCTTTTTTCTCATATGTAAAATTTGCTTGATTTACCGGCTTCAACGAAATTAAAAATATATCGCCGACTCCTTCTTTATTGTAAAAAATGTTCATTCGATTACTCCTTTCTAATCGGCCGGTTTTTGGCCATAATAAAAATCGGTTCGAGTTTCCCATCTTCATAATAAAAAGAGAGGGCAGTAATTGGAATCGCCCCATTTGTAAAAAAACTCATCGTCATTTGGGCCAATATATCATATCCGATATCATTTTTTATGTCAGCAAAAATCAAAACATCTTGATGGGGAATGGAGATAGCGAGTTTCCCTTCAACCTTTTCTTCCATTTCTTTCAATAAGTTTTCATTCAAAATCCGGCTCGCATCATATCCGTCATTCGTATTTAAAAAATAAAAGTCATTCCCGCGGACGGAGTCTTTTTTCAACGGATTAGCAAGTGATCGTAAATTAAACTTGGCCATTTCCCGGATCATGTTCGGCTCCCAATTTTCTTTTGCCAACATGTTTTCATCAATTAGTCGATATGTATTGCCTAAATCCAGGGCATAATAAATCCTCGTTTCCGCGGTATGCTCATCCACTAACATTTCTCCACCTGTATCTGTTCTTTTCGGAAAAGAGGTGGAACGAATGACCGGAAAGATGTTTTTCTCCTGTCCGGTCAATTCGATTGATGACGTCATCGCTTTTAATGCTGCTTCTACATAATAGACAACTTCATCAATAGCATGGTCCCGTTCTTTTTCCCATTTCCCGATAATTGGTGGTAAAGAAATATTAATCCCTTTTTTGATTTTTGTATCTTCCACCCTTAATTCATCTTTATCACGATTGAAAGTAATTTTCCGGTTGTCGCCTGCTAAACGTTGTTCTAAAATTTTTTTCAAGGTTGTAACCGACATTTTCATAGGAATCACTCCATATTATGGATGCACAGGACCTACTTTAATGAATCCATAAATTTTTCCACTTCTTCTTTTGTTTTCCGATCTTTGCTGACAAAACGTCCGATTTCTTGACCATCTTTAAAAACAACAAAGCTTGGGATGCCAAAAATATCCAGTTCCCCGCATAAGTCGATAAATTCGTCCCGGTCAACGGAAACAAAAGTGTATTCTTTATATTCATTTTCAATTTCCGGCAAAAACGGTTCAAGGAAACGGCAATCCGGGCACCATCCGGCCGTAAATAAAAAGACATGACTTCCACTATTCTTTAGCGATTCAAATTGTTCAACGGATTGTAATTTTTCCATTTATAAACCCTCCAGCAATATTTAAAAATTTTGGTTGGAAATATTCTCTTATAGAGTTTAGCAAAGCAGGACAAGACTTTCCACTATCTTGTTTTTAGTACTTCTTTTGCAGCTTCTCTTGCGGAGGTCTCCAATGTGAAGATGTTTTACCGCGTCAACTCGTTTTTGTCTTCTTTAAGTCTCCAACGCAACAT
The DNA here is from genome assembly GCF_020554505.1 of Caldibacillus sp. 210928-DFI.2.18. Taxonomy (NCBI): domain Bacteria; kingdom Bacillati; phylum Bacillota; class Bacilli; order Caryophanales; family Bacillaceae; genus Caldibacillus; species Caldibacillus sp. 210928-DFI.2.18. Next base: position 12,345 of record NZ_JAJCHL010000078.1, on the reverse strand, counting down.
ATGGTACCAATTAGCTGTTATTATCCCTTTAATTCAATAGAAGATACCACTTTCATCATCGTTTCCGCATCTTGGGTCAATCGCTTCATATCTGTCATGGTAGTCATTTTATAGCCGCCGATTCCGACCGTCAGTTCATATTCATCTTTTTTTGTTTCTTTTAAAAATACATAACCGAACTTATTTTTATACGTAAATGTTTCAGTAAACGTATAGGAATTAGCTTCCTTTAACATCGACTCGTAAACAACCCGGCTATCCTCTTTTTCATTCTTATTGATGAATAAAATAAATATTTGGTCTCCTTTTGTAACAAGGATATTATTTGCATCCGATTCATTCATTTTCATTGCGAAAGGTAAATAGAAACGAATATCATCGGTCTCTTTATTTGGTTTCTCACTTTCTGCCGTCACACTTGACTCCAACAGCTCTTTAACATCTTGCTGTTTATCCTGAAGTGATGAAGTACAAGCAGATAAAAGAAAAACGAACAACAGTAATTGAATTACTTGTAATTTTCGAAGCATGATCAGCCCCCGTTACTTGTTTTGTTGGCATAATCGAATTGCCCTTTTAATAATTTCACTACATGTGTAAACATCTCAACCCGGTTTACTTGGCCATCGGTAAAAATTCCGATTGCCCCTTCATGAGAACGAATATTTTCTTGTTGACAAAAGTCATCCATTACCGGTCCCAATTCTTCCCCATTTCTTAATCTCTGACTAATATAAGCAGGCAAAACAATTCGTGCACCGCCGGCGATAAAAGGTTGTTCAGAAGATTCGCGTATAACAAGTGCTCCCCAATTACACAACATTAATCCGTGTGGTGATTCATTTACCCCTCCTTCCAAACCAATACCAATATCAGCATTTGTTTCAGCAATGGCATTTTTTGCTCGATTGATCGCTCCTTGGATCGTTTCCTCATCAGAAAATGGCTGATCGCTTACATTGGATGGAACTTTGCACGGAATTATATTCGCCCCATCATTAAATATATTATAAATAGCCTGCAATTTTGCCTGATTTGTTGTACCTGCCGCCAGTCTCATGATCATTCCTCTTTCTTTTAAAAGAATTTTTGTAAAAAAAAGATAGGGTAAAAACAACAGTTCCTACCCGATGGCTTCATAATATATAAATATGGAAAGAACTCAATGATTGGGGGCGTTTCCGGGTAAAGCGGAAAACGTGAGCCCCCTAAGAATAAGGATTTCAATTTACGATCTTATTCAGTTCCGCTGCTTGCGTAAATAGCTTTCGATTAAGCTTGATCAAGGAAATATACGCAAATCGATGGTTATACATTGGCTTTTATACTCGCAACCGTTGTTTTATCAGCGGCTTTGACAAGTTTGATAAGCAATTCTTTCGCTGCCAAATAATCATCAACATGAATAATGGATGCATGCGAATGAATATACCGTGCACAAATTCCGATTACCGCACTTGGTACTCCTTCATTGGCAAGATGAACTTGACCCGCGTCCGTACCGCCACCGGAAACAAAATATTGATACGGAATATGATTCGATTCTGCCATATCTAATATGAATTCCCGCAACCCCCGATGTGTGACCATGGTCGGATCATAAATGCGGAGAAGCACACCTTCACCCAAATGACCAAATTGGTTTTTATCACCGGTCATATCATTCGCCGCACTGGCATCCAAAGCAAAATATAAATCCGGTTTAATCATGTATGCGGAAGTTCTTGCGCCGCGTAAACCCACTTCTTCTTGAACGGTCGCTCCGGAATATAGTGTGTTAGGCAATGTCACTCCTTGAAGCTCTTTTAAAAGTTCAATGGCAAGTCCACAGCCATAGCGGTTGTCCCAAGCTTTTGCCATGATTTTCTTCGGATTGGCAAGCGGTGTAAATGGGCAAATCGGGACAATTTGTTGCCCGGGCTTAATTCCGATACGTATAGCATCTTCTTTATCGTCGGCACCGATATCAATTAATAAGTCCTTTATTTCTGTTACTTTGTTCTTATGTTCAGTACCTCTTAATAAGTGTGGAGGAATCGAGCCGATCACACCATCCACCGGCCCATTGTCCGTAAATATTTGGACGCGTTGTGCTTGTAATACTTGGGGTGACCAACCACCTAAAGGCTGAAAACGGATCATCCCGTTTTTTGTTATCGCTGTAACCATAAAACCGACTTCATCCATATGACCGGCGACCATAATCTTCGGACCGTCTTTTTCACTATGTTTTATTCCAAAAATACTTCCCAGACCATCTTGAACAATTTCATCCGCATATTTCGTCAACTGTTCTCGCATAAAATTTCGGACAAAATGTTCATTTCCGGAAGTTCCCGGAAGCTCAGTTAACACTTTAAATAAATCCATTGTCTCTTGATTCACATGATTACCCCATTTCTTTAGGATTACGAAAAATATGTACATTGTTTATTTTACAGAACTTTTATCGCTTATGCCATAAAATGAAACTTGAAGAAAATCGGACACTTACGATAAGTGAAACTCCGATCAGTGGGGTTTTTCCACTCCACTAATAGATAGTTAAACCAATCGGACCTTTACGGGCAATTCCCCCATCTATCCTCTTTGTAAACTCGAAAATTTTAAGGTGGAGACTTGACTCGCCGTTAAGGTAGGATAAAAAACCGGTTTTCTTTATATACCAAACTAAAATTAGCTATAGTATTTTATCTGAAAACTAGGTATACTTTTTCATAGTAGGAGGCGAAATGAATGAACAAAAAAAGTTTTCTTGCCTGGATCATGTGCGGAATCGCTTTTGGATTTCTCTCAAGCAAAGCAATGACAGAAAACCGCAGCAAATTTACATCTGAAGAAATTTTACATCTCATAAAAAACACTGCAGGGGCAAATGGGAAAGTGACCGGATCATGGATTATGACTAAACCCGAAACTTTGAATCAAAACTCATTCACATATCAAGCGTACCGTGGCGGGATTACGAAAATAGAAGACAATGATGAAAAACATTTTGAATTTTTAGCAGATGCCAATACAGGGGAAATTTTGGAATGGTCAATCGTTTAAACTACCACTAGGCTATAGGCGTAAGGGTTTTACGCCCATTTTAAAAAAATTTCAAACCGGACATCTCAATATGATACGAAAACCCAGGATTGCTGAAACATCCCTGGGTTTTTTCTTGATAACTCAATCGCCGTTTTAAAGTAATTTTTGCGACAGGTTAAAAATTAATTTTTTTGGATCGCAATCGACTGAACGATATTCCCTTGAATATCCCATTTAAGCGCACGATAAACAGCATCATGATAAAAGGTAAACCAAGCATTATGTTCCTCTGCATAAGGAATCCACTTTTGCTTTTCAGCGATGGAGTTCATTGGATAATCGTCATAGGCCATTACCCAAAGTACATTTTGATGTGCATGTGTCGGTAACAGGTCAGCCAGATGGATGGCCGTTTCCCCCTCTGATTCCATGATTATAATTGCATGACCGTTACTGTGCCCGCCTGTATGAACCATGCGGATACCGGGTACAATTTCTAATTCATTATGAAAGGTTTCAACTTGGTCTTCAATTCCCTTCCAATTATTTTCCCAATAGGTTGATTTTGAGCGTATATTCGGATTCCGCATTTCATCCCATTCCGTTTCTGTACAATAAATGATCGCATTTGGAAAACCGGGTACAAACTTATCTTCTTTTGGTAAAGTTAATCCACTCGCATGATCAAAATGAAGATGAGTCATCAATACCGCATCGATATCGGTTCTTTTCAATCCAAGTTCAGCCAATGATTCATCGATCTTAGATTCCTCTGTAACACCATAATTTCTTTTTTGCTTATCCGTTAATTTTCCATTGCCGATTCCTGATTCGATTAAAAAACGTTTTCCATTTACTTCAACAAGAATTGGATCTGTTCGGCACTCGATTTGGTTTTTATCGTTAACTGCATATTTTTTCGTCCATAACGGTTTCGGGACAACCCCGAACATGGCCCCGCCGTCCAAATGGGTCACGCCACCATTCAGCCAAGTCAACCTTATTTTCCCAATATGTAATTGTTCCATTCTCCCACCCTTTCCGGAAAACCTTATTTATCAAAATATTAATCTAAAGTTAAATATTATTACAAGTAAAATCTATTTTCCGTCTAGGGGGGGTGGGAAAAAATTAGATTTTTACCAATGATTCGAAAATCAATGAATGCTTTTCTTTTTGAATTGCCCACCTTTTACATCGCTAACATCCGACATAGCCAAAAAAGCATTCGGATCAAAATAGCGAACAATCGTTTTTAATTTTGCTTCCTCCAAGCGGGTTATCACACAATAAATGACCTTCTTCTCCTCTCCGCTGTAGCCTCCCTCACCGGTGAAATATGTAACTGTTCTCCCTAAACGATTCAACAAAGCTTCACCGATTTCTTTATATTTATCCGAGACAATCAAGACGGATTTCGATTCATTCATACCAACAATAACAATATCAATAACTTTAAAAGCGATAAAGTAAGCAATTAACGAGTAAAATGTACTGTCAATACTAAATACGAAACCGGCGCTACCAAGAATGAAAATATTAAAAATCATAACAACTTGTCCAACAGAAAATGAGGTTTTACTACTGATTAAAGTGGCTAAAATCTCTGTGCCGTCGAGTGCGCCATTATTTCGCAAAACCGTGCCGACACCGACCCCGAGTACGATTCCGCCAAAGATCGCTGCCAACAACGGATCGTCAGTGATTGGCTCAACATGGTGAAATAATTCCGTAAAAATGGATGCCAAAATAATCCCGTATAAACTTTGAAATGCAAACGATTTCCCGATTTGCTTGTAGCCGATGAATAAAAAAGGAATATTTAAAACAACGAGGAAAATACTGAAAGGGATAGGTACAATGAGTTCATCTAAAATTAATGATATACCGACAACGCCGCCATCGATCACTTGATTGGGAACTAAAAATGTTTCCAATCCATAAGCAAATATAATTGCACCAATTGTTATAAATATATAATTCTGAAAAATCTCCTTGAATGGATTTTTTTCTTGATAACGATCAGACATAAAATTCCTTCTTTCCTTATAAAATAAACTTATCTTTATATACTATTATAAAACGAAACTTTTTTATAAGGAAAGAATTTATTATTAAATTTCCAAAAAAAATTTTATGCATTTGACTTTACAATTTAGCAAAAATTTTATGAGCAATATTTTCGTTACGAGAAATAGTCGCTGAAAACTTTGTTTGTCCGCGGCACAGTCAACTTATTTGGCAAACTAATCATATGGAAAACCAAACATTACAAAAAATCAAATCTATCTAAATTTTTATTTGCTAATTGTAGGAAATTGCACTTCACAACGATAAATCCGATTCCCTTTTTGTAAAAATTTCTCTTCATATTCGGTCATTATATTCCCTTGAAAATCACTATTGTGTAAATCAAGGCTAATATATTTCAATTTCAGTCCGTATTCAGAAAAACTAATAAGGGAATATTCAAACAAAGCTTGATTATCTGTTTTAAAATGCAGTTCGCCTCCACTAACCAAAACCTTCGCGTACATGTCTAAAAATGATTTATAAGTAAGCCTCCGCTTCTCATGCTTATTTTTTGGCCACGGATCGGAAAAATTTAAGTAAAGACGGTCAATTTCACCCGGACCGAAAACATCAATCAATTTTTGGGCATTCATATTGAGCAATTTTAAATTCGGTACTTCAGCTTCAATGGCACGGTCCAATGCCGAAACAATCACGCTTGTATACGCCTCAATCCCGATATAATTGATTTCAGGATTCGCCTTTGCCATTTCCGTAATAAAACGCCCCTTTCCCGTACCAATTTCTATATGAATAGGGTGATTATTACCAAAAAGGTCATGCCATTTTTCCTTCCACGTTTCCGGATGATGTACAACAAATTGCGGATAGTTCAACAATTTTTCTTTTGCCCACGGTTTATTTCTTAATCGCATCTTGCCACCTCTTTTGTTAAATGTATTACTTATTTTTGCATCAATCATTAAGTATAAAAACAGAAATTTGTTATATGATAAGAAAAACAGCAGCGCCAACTTAGCGACGTACAAATCGATCGGCTAAAAGCGCAATGCTTTGTTGATACAGCTTAAAGGCCCTGACGCCGAAGTTTTCTTTATATTATAAAAGATCTCATCAAGGGGGAATCATGATGCCTATCCAATACACTGATCAAATGAATTTGTTAAAAGATATTTTACAAAACCATTCTAAAGATTGCTGCGGATCTGTATCAGAATGTGAACAAATTGAACGACTCGCCAAGGCTTTGATGGTTAATCAAAATATTGATCAAACCGGAAAAGCAATACTAAGCGAAATTTATTCATACGGTCAGAATGGAAAATATACCCAACATCTTGATGAACATATATCAAATCACCAAGATCAATTAAACTCTTGGGTAGACCAGATTAATCAATTCAGTTAGTTCAATTCAGATAACGTGAAAAAATCTCCCTGACTTCGAAATTAGGGAGATTGTTTCAGTCGGTTTTCTTCGTACATCTTACTTGATTGTGTCTAAATATTCAAGCCAAAATACACGATCTTTTTCATTTCCTTTACTATCAAAAAATTGAATCGATAAGAGCGTCTGGTAATAAACATACCATTTTAAACGATTATAGATGGAATCAGTCAAGTATATCCCATAATTATTTAACCAATTTTCCCATTCATCCTCGGGTACGTACCAATATAATAACGGTCCAAGATCGAAAGCCGGATCCCCGATAATGGCACTTTCCCAATCAATTAAAAATAATTCATTCTCATCGGTAATCATCCAATTATTATGATTCATATCTCCATGGCAAACTGCCCAATTATTCGGTCGTATTTCAGGTACATGTTGCTCCAAGTAACGAATCGTCTTGGAAATAGCGAATTCTTTTATTAAGTTCGCATTAAGTTTGCTCTGTAGTTGAGTAAGTAATATTTCAGGGGACAAAGGTGTTTTTCCTAATCTTTTCATCATTGATAAAAGAGGCTTTGAACGATGAATTTTTTTTAATAATTTGGCAACATCTTCACCACTCATATCATTCGGTTCAAGTTTTCTGCCCTTGATCCATTTTTGTGCAGTAAACACATCCCCACTTTCCGACCGCTTTGTCCAAATCAATTTGGGAACAATTCCTTCAGCAGAAAGCACGGCCAAAAATGGTGATGAATTTCGTTTTATAAATAGTTTTTTGTTTTCATGAGAAGCGATGAAAGCCTCACCTGTTAAACCGCCGGCCGGTTCTAACACCCAACCATTTTCAAGTATATGTTCCACCGTGTTCACCCTCAATGCTGCTCTTTGGTCCCTAATAATGCATCGTATATAGAAAAGAAAAAATGATAAAGTTGTCGTTCAATAATAGTGACTTTATGATTGTATCCCTTTGTGAACGTTTGCGTCAAGTCAAAATTTCCTAAATCCTGCCATATGGAATATATTTACACAAAAATGCGAGCGCAAACTTTGTAGTGGGATGATTTAGTAAATTCTTGACTTGGAAACAGAATGACAATGAATAAGTAAAGCTCTGGCCGCTTTCAATTGTCCGTTTTTCATTGGTGCTTTAAATTCTCGCATTCTTTCAAACCATTCGGGATAGTTCCGATGGTCAACCAATGTAATTCCGTACGGAGCAGACGGAAAATCAATGAAACCGTTGCGGCTGATCAATACTTTTGATATCGGAAAATCAATATTTGCTTGCTTCCATATTCCTTTTATAATCGATTCCGTACGATTTAATGCAATAAGTGGGTTTAAAAATTTTTTCCGTTGATGATTAGCCCTTTTTTCCCAAAAATGGTCTTCCGAGCCTATATAGACTGCTTGATCCTCTGATTCTATAAATTTTATACAAACAACTTCCAACGGGGTTAACAAAATGGTCTCGGTTTGAATCTCGGCCTTTTTTAAAGAAAATACCGGTTTATACAAAAATAAAAATGTATCCGGGAACCGTAACATAAAATATTTCAGGTTTTTTTCCCAAAAATAAGAAATGTCGACATTCGATTGTTCAAAAACGGTTGAACTTGCCCACTGAATTTGTACTTTAAATATTTCCTCCAAAAATTGGTACTTTAACTCGTCAACTGTTTTAGGCATTGTTTCAAACTGGAATGGAAATCTGTTCATGTTCGCGTCTTCATCGTCTATTATTGCCCATTCCTTGACTTGACCCGCAGCATCTTCCTGCCATTCTTCTTTATTTTTTGTAAATACCGATTTCATTTTTCCCCAGATTTTTTCCTTCCCTGACGGTTCTTCAGTCGCTGTACTAATTATTTCAGGGCTTGCATTTACTAATACGCCTTCATCCCAAGCTTTATACAATTGCTGCCACTGCAATCTTTTCAAACGAATAAAGCGGGAAGGATATTTATATATATCCAGTTCATATCTGGAAACATAGTCTTGCAGTTTTATCAATTGTCCCATTATTTCTACCCTTCCTTTTTAATACATCAGAAAAAATACTGAAGAACAGCCTATACATACGCTTTATTGTCCGGTCACAGACGGCATGTTCTTTTTCTTACCATCAAGCATCCAGTTGAAACACATGATATTCTTTATATTTTGGCGTTTGATCAAGATGTGTTTCATATAAAACAATTTGATTAACAGAAAATGAAAAAGATTTCCGGAAGCTATACAGATCCAGCAGGTTCATTTGGAAAGGATCGGTTCCACCCCATTTTCTGGCTAATGTAATATGAGGGCGGAATGGTTTTTTATCAAGAGAAAACCCGAGTTTTATACATTGATTATACACGTTTTTCTGTATACCTGTTAACCGTTCACAAGTTTTAACATCCAGCCAAAAAATCCGCGGTTCCGTCGCCTTTCCAAATGTCCCCAACTGATGAAAAGTAAGCTCAAATGGTTTTTCTTCCTTTGCGATTTTTTCAACAGCAGCGATTGCTCTTTCTAACATTTCTATTTCTTGATCCCCTAAAAAAGCAAGGGTGATATGATAATCTTCGGGATGGACCCAACGTTTAAACGGAAAATGCTCTTTATTCGTCATAACCCATTGGTGAATAAATTTCTTCGCTTCACTCGGTAATTTTACGGCAAAAAAATAATGATTCCCTTTCATAATGGTACTCCCTCGTACATTTTTATTCATTATTTATTGTACACCAAAAAAGGGAGTAGTACTCAAAGATTTATAAATAAACAAACTGTAATTGTTAAAAAATTATCTTATCTTTGGCCATTCCGTTTCGTGTAGAAGTATATTTGTAAGAGACAATTATTCCACCTTGCTTAAAAGATGACCACATTCATGCTCTATTTCTTGTTCAAATAATGTTTGAAGTTTTCTCGTTACATCCCCTGGCGTCCCGTTTCCAATTTTTACACCATCTACTTCAACAATCGGGATGATTTCCATTGTCGTACTCGTTAAAAACAGCTCGTCGGCATTTTGTAATTGTTCCACAGTAAAACCGGTTTCTTCATAAGGCAGTTGGTTGAAGTCAAGCAATGAAATTACTTTTTGTCTGGTAATCCCATTTAAAATAAATTGATTAGCCGGATGAGTAAATAGCTTCCCGTTTTGAACCATCCATATATTGGTCGAACTACCCTCTGTAATGATGCCATCTCGATGTAAAATTGCTTCCAGACAGCCGGCATCCGTTGCTTTTTTCTTTGCCAAAACAGCTCCTAACAAACTGATCGACTTTATATCACAATAATGCCAGCGTAAATCCTCCGTAATAACGGCTTTCCCCCCGGTTTTCATTAAATCAACCGGACGAGTACCGGGCATAAGATAACCGATCAAGGTGGGTGAAACCGTTTCAGGAATAACATGATTTCTGGGAACTACACCTCTTGAAATTTGCAAATACAGATTACATGTAGAAGCATTCTCTTGTTCAAGCAAATTGATAATTAAATCCGTTATTTCTTGTTTAGAATAAGGAATCTCCATATAAATTTTTTGGGCACTTGCATAAAGCCGATCAATATGCTCTTTTAATGTAAAAGGCTTTCCATTGTAAATCCTGATTACTTCATAAACACCGTCACCAAACTGAAATCCGCGATCCTCAATATGAATGATCGCTTTTTCCCGATCAACAATATGACCATTAAAAATAACTTTTCCCAATGTTCTCCCTTCCCTTCGTTGAAATCAGCCTACATTTAAGTGAAATCTCACCTTTGCTGGAAATTTATTCTTAAACGTATAAGAAAATAACCTATTACCATTCAAACATCTATTGAATGAATTTCTTTGAATATTTTATAACATTATTCATATAATGGCAAAAAAGGAGGTGAATATTTTATTAGCTTTCTATTAAACTTCCGAAAATCTTACGTAACTATTAGAAAAGACCGTCATTACATAATTCTTGACAATAGAGAGAGCCTTCCATCAGTGGGGGTCTCATCCTACTGATGATTAGTTAAACCAATCGAGCACTTACGGCACTTATCTTCCCCCTCCTTTCCATCTTTGACTTTCTTTTAACCATAAGAGGAAGTTTTAGTGACCGTTTGTGTGGACAAATTTAACAAGATATTCAACAATTTGTTCAAAAAAATTTATTTTCTAATAACATAAAAAGACTGGCAATTTAAATGTCAATTCGTTACAATATTAGTATTACATTTTCATTTATCAGAAATCAATGTCATGAAACCTCATGATATAGCTATTGAGATGATATGAGGAAAAATATTTTCTTAGATATGAATGGTAAGCAAAAGTTTTTAGTCGAGCCTTATCCTAATGTGAAAGTAATTTATTGGAACATGCATTGTTAGTAAAAATCCTTATCAAAACAAATGGTTCTATGTGCTGTATTACTCCATTGAGAAGTTAAGTTTTACTAAAATGGAAAAGGTGCAATTAGGAGAAGTTTGCGTAGATAAGAACCTGCCGACGATAGTTGTGCAGAGTCTCAGAGAACAGGGATGCTATTCCCCGTTGTCGTTTGCAGTTCGCCAATTAATAATTTTATAGGGGTGTGGTTTTTTGAAAAACTCAACAGACCGAATGCTAACTCGAATCAAATCCGTATACATGTTTATTTATGAAAACGGAACGGTGTCAACACAGGAATTAGTTGACGAGTTTGGCACGACTCCTCGGACCATTCAAAGAGATTTAAATGTTTTGGCATATAATGGCTTAGTTACAAGCCCAAGCCGAGGCAAATGGACAACGACAGATAAAAAAGTGAGAATTTCATCTTAGATATAAAGATTTATATAGGGATCGCCTTTAATTGGCGATTTTTTTCAGCCCGCACTTCATAATTATAAAAAACAGGTCATTGCCTATTTTTCAGAAGATCGATTTCTTCATCGGTCAGTTTTCGATATTCCCCTTCAGCTAAATCCCCATCCAGCTTAATCGGTCCCATGGAAAGCCGCTTTAGATAAACTACTTTTTTTCCTACCGCTTCAAACATGCGTTTCACTTGATGAAATTTCCCTTCTGTAATCGTCAACTCAATTTCCGACCGAATTTCACCGCTCCGTAATATATTGAGTTGAGCAGGCTTTGTGACATAACCATCATCAAGCTTAATTCCGGCTGCAAACGCTTTTTTGTCTTCCTCCGTAATGGTTCCATCCACTAATGCATAATACGTTTTCGGTACATGCTTTTTCGGTGACAACAGCTGATGCGCCAATCCCCCGTCATTCGTTAGAAGCAACAGACCCACTGTATCTTTATCGAGTCGTCCAACGGGAAAAGGCTCATAAACAGCATCCTCCATTCCTAACAAATCAATCACGGTTTTCTCACGGACGTCTTCTGTCGCGGAAATCACACCGGCCGGTTTATTCATCATTAAATAAATATATTCTTTGTATTCAATTTTTTCCCCATAAACAGTCATTTCATCTTTTTTTGGGTCGACATGAGTTTTCGCATCTGTCACGGTCTCTCCATTTACAGTTACCACCCGATTCTTTAATAACTTTTTCACTTCTTTCCGGCTCCCATAGCCGATATTTGCCAAAATTTTATCAATTCGCATTTAACAGCCTCCTAACGTCTTTCTGCTATAATGACATTCTTCCCATGTTTTTACATAGGAAAAGATATTGGACCCTTTAATGACCACAAATTAGCCAATATACTCTTTCATCCACATGCAAATTTCTTAGCAAACGATATTTTTCGATTGCACATTAGGGTAAAAATTCTTAAAACCATTCCCTAAATTTAAAGCAGACCATATATTTTTTTCCACGAATCAGGCTAAATTTTCTTAACTCCATTCCCAAAAATTTAAAGCAGATCATATATTTTTGCC
>NZ_JAJCHL010000077.1:0-14709 GCF_020554505.1 Caldibacillus sp. 210928-DFI.2.18 | reverse complement strand
AATCGCATTGTATGAGACAAAACTATCAAAAATTAAAGCGAAACTGTCTCATAGAAAGGGTCTCAATCCCAAATTATGATTTGAAGAATGAAAAATTGACTGCAAGAACGGCTGTCGGTGAAAAATCAAGCGTTGAAAAAACGAAATCTAGCATCGAGACGGGTTCTAAAAACCAAATTAAGTGCAAAGTAATGAAAAATTGGTATCGAGACCGGCTGACAAAGCAAATTTTGCATAGAAGAATGGCAAGCTGTCCCCGAGAAATGCTCCATGAGTCTGTCCGACAGAATGCCACAACTGGTAATAGCTACGATATAGCATGTATAAAAATTAGCGATAGAATTATTCAAGTCCATGCATGATCACACGCTAAAAGAGGTTCATCGCACAGACCCCTAACACATTTACTTCTTTGATAACTTCAAGAATTCCTCGGAAAATTTCATAATTCTCCTATCAATAAGATCGTCATCAATTTCGCTTTCAACATTAAAACTACTGTCGGGAACAAATACATTTCGGGAAGGTACAACGCCTCCAAGAAATTGAATAATGGGTCTTAAATGATATTCAGCGACGAGAAAATATTTATCAGAACCGGCAGTTGAAATAAACCCGACAATTTTATCCCGAAAAGCTCTTTCAGGTAAAAAATCCAACAAATTTTTTAAACTGCCGGAAATGGAAGCTTGGTAGATTGGCGTTCCAATAACAATACAGTCCGCTTCTAGTAGTTTATTTACAACAAGTTGTGTGTCATCATTATAATAGGAAAGTGGATAACCCCGCATGAATTCCACATCATAGTCCTTTAAATCAATCAATTCTATTTCAATATCTTGATTTTGCAATTTTGCGGCATGGAGTACTTTAAAAACCATGTGTGAAGTTTTATGCCCTGTTAATGCACCTGATAAGCCAACGAATTTCAAACGATGTTCCCTCCCTTTATGGTTTCATTTTAAGTATATAGCTCGAATTTGGGATTTTCAAACCGGAATCACAATCACGATTTCTAATAAAAATCAGGATCTTTAAATGGGATTCTGAAAAACCTTTATCGACCATGAAATTGGAATTTTCAACAGACAGGAATCATGACCACAATCTTAAATAAAAACCAGGACCTCAAAATAAGATCCTTAAAAATAAACATTATAATACCTTCGTCGTCCACGTTTCCCCGTTCCACACATTCGTGACAATATCTTCGTAAAATTCCGGTTCATGGCTTATGAGAAGGATGCTGCCTCTGTACTCTTTCAAGGCACGTTTCAACTCCTCTTTGGCGTCAACGTCAAGATGGTTCGTCGGTTCGTCGAGGACAAGGACATTCGATTCTCTATTAATCAATTTGCATAAACGGACTTTCGCTTTTTCACCACCGCTTAACACATCAACCTTACTTTCAATATGTTTCGTCGTCAAACCGCATTTGGCAAGGGCTGCACGCACTTCATATTGAGTCATATGGGGGAATTCGTTCCAGATTTCATCCAGGCAAGTATTGGCATTAGCAGTTTTGATTTCTTGCTCAAAATAACCGATATGAAGATAATCGCCTAACTCTACATGACCTGACACCGGGGCAATTTCGCCAAGAATACTCCTTAACAAGGTCGTTTTCCCAATCCCGTTCGCCCCGACAATGGCAATTTTTTGGCCGCGTTCCATTTTCAAATTCAAAGCTTTCGAAAGCGGATCGCCATTGTAACCGATAACCAATTCCTTTGTTTCAAAAATAACCCGGCCGGCTGTACGAGCTTCTTTAAACTTGAAGGAAGGTTTTGGTTTTTCTGCGGCAAGTTCAATTACTTCCATTTTATCCAGCTTTTTCTGCCTCGACATCGCCATATTTCTTGTCGCAACACGGGCTTTATTCCGAGCAACAAAATCTTTCAACTCGGCAATTTCCTGTTGTTGTCTTTTGAACGCTGCTTCCAATTGTTGCTTTTTCATTTCATAAACGCGCAAAAAATCATCATAGTTGCCGACATAACGGGTGAGTTCCCGATTTTCCATATGATAAATTAAATTGATTACACTATTTAAAAAGGGAATATCATGGGAGATTAAGATAAAAGCATTTTCATATTCCTGTAAATACCGTTTCAACCACTCAATATGCTGAACGTCCAAAAAGTTGGTCGGCTCGTCCAGTAATAAAATATCCGGTTTTTCCAACAGCAATTTCGCCAACAATACTTTTGTCCGTTGACCGCCGCTTAAATCATGAACATCACGGTCAAGACCAATATCCGTCAACCCAAGACCACGGGCAATTTCTTCCACTTTTGCATCGATTAAATAAAAATCGTTATGGGTTAGCAAATCTTGCATTGTTCCGGTTTCTTCCAGCAAAGCTTCAAGCTCTTCCGGTGAGGCTTCCCCCATTTTGGCAAACAACGCATTCATTTCTTCTTCCATATCAAATAAATATTGGAATGCACTTTTTAACACATCACGAATCGTCATCCCTTTTTCGAGGACAGCATGTTGGTCAAGATAGCCGACCCGAACCCGTTTTGCCCATTCAATTTTCCCTTCATCCGGCTGCAATTTCCCGGTAATAATATTCATAAATGTTGATTTACCTTCTCCATTGGCACCGACAAGGCCAATATGTTCCCCTTTTAACAGCCGGAATGAAACATCTTCAAAAATGGCCCTGTCGCCAAAGCCATGACTTAATTTTTCTACATTTAAAATACTCATAAGGCACTCCTTTAAATTAAATACTCATACCGTTCTTTGATAAACATCTTTTTTATAATAATTTAAAATCAATAACGAACGAAGAAAATCAGCCAAGCATACCGTTCTTTAATAGACATCCTTTTCATTATAACGGTAAAATTTTATTTATGGTAGCAGGAAAATTTAACAAAACGCAAGAGGCTCGAATATATATCAAGGGAAGGGAGGTGTGGGCGATGGTTTATTATCGGAATGGGCTGCCAATGAGAAATGCCAATGTGCTTACTGTTTTTGGTGAGGGAAAAGTGCATGTCGAACCGAATTTGGCATTCATCACAATTGGTATAGTCAGAGAAAATAAAAATTTACAGACAGCACAGGCTGAAAATAGTGTTGCCTCAAACAATGTCATCCAGGCGCTGCTTGCACTTGGCATCAATCAGAATCATATCCGGTCGGTGGAATACCGGATTGACAATGTATATGATTTTGTCGATGGAAAGCAGATTTTTCGTGCCTATGAAGTTCGGCATTTATTGGAAGTTCGGGTCGAAAACATTGGTCAAATCGGGCTTGTTGTCGATACAGCGGTGGCACAAGGGGCGAATATCATTTTTAATATTCGCTTTGATACATCGAATCGGTCGGCAAAATATCATGAGGCTTTGACGTTGGCATTATCAGATGCGCACGCGAAGGCGAGAACAATTACAAATGGGTTGGGTGTTGTTTTTCAACCGATTCCAATTGAAATTACGGAGACAAGGCAAGGTGTGGTCCCTGTCCCTTATCAAACTTTTACCCTGGAAAAAGTTGCCGGGGCCAGCACACCGATTGAGCCGGGGACGTTGCAAATTGAGGCTAGTCTAATCGCAAAGTTTTTATATTGATTTTTGCGGAAAAAAAGTTTTGGTTGTAGACTTTGACCTACAAGGCTAGTCTAATCGCAAAGTTTTTATATTGATTTTTGCTTAGAATCCAAAAAGGTTTTATGGAAAGATTTGCGCCAAATATCGTATGAAGACACAATGTATTGCAGTTTGAGCCTTAGTTTTTTTGAAAAATAGGCGTCTCGTGCAACCATTTTTCATAATGAAAAACCAAAACATATGACATTTATCATACTCATCTCTTGACGTTTATGACTAATAAAGACAAAGTTTTCCTTCTAAAATAGAAAATTAAAGAATCATTATTTTAGGAGGAAAATATGAGCAAGGATAAAGAAAAACAGGTACAATTGAAAAAGAGTGTTGCCCCTTTTGCAAAGTCTGAAACGAGAAAGAGTGTGTTACAAATCATTAATTCAATCGTTCCCTTTCTTCTGCTTTGGATTCTTGCCTATCAAAGTTTGGCGATTTCCATTTGGCTGTCTTTATGTTTTTCTGTCATTGCGGCAGGCTTTGTCGTCCGGATTTTTATCATTTTCCACGATTGTACACATATGTCATTTTTTAAAAACGGTAAAGCAAACCGAGTTGTTGGGACGATTACCGGAATTATTACACACTTTCCCTTTGAAAAATGGAAACGAGATCATGCCATCCACCATGCAACAAGCAGCAATTTAGATAAACGGGGCACAGGTGATGTTTGGGTCATGACGGTGCAAGAATATACCGAAGCATCATTTTGGAAAAAGTTGGGATATAGACTTTACCGAAATCCGTTTATATTATTTGGGCTAGGCCCGCTATATCTTTTCTTCATATCGAACCGGTTTAATCGGAAAGGCGCAAAACGGAAGGAACGGTGGAATACGTATTTAATTAATGTTTCCATTGTTGCCATTTACGCGTTGTTAATTTGGGCGATCGGCTGGCAATCATTTTTAATTGTTCAAGTGCCTATTATGTATATCGCCGGTGTACTCGGTATTTGGCTATTTTATGTCCAACATACCTTTGAGGATTCTTATTTCGAAAATGAAGAAGAATGGGATTACGTAAAAGCCGCAGTCGAAGGGAGTTCATATTACAAGCTTCCGAAAGTTTTGGAATGGATAACAGGAAGTATCGGCTACCACCATGTTCACCATTTAGCTCCAAGAATACCGAACTATCACTTAGAAGAGGCCCATGAATCAACACCGCCATTGCAAAAAGCAACAACCATTACTTTAGCAACAAGTCTAAAATCAATTCGCTTTCGTTTATATGATCAAGAGACCATGTCCTTCTTAAGTTTTAAAGAATATAAAGAACGAATAAAAACAACAGGAGCCCGTTTACATTTGGGTACCGGAAGACCGAACATTCAAGAAAAGTAAAGAAAACTTGGTGAGTGACGAGCCTTTATGCGAAGGCAGAGCCGATTTACACGTATCCTTAATTCTTAAAATTTCCCGCTACGTCGAATTTACATCCTAGCCGGAACGTATAAAAAAATGTCCCTTTAAAATGCCCTTCCATTTAATTCGAGAAGGGTTTTTTGATATACTTACTAAAAAGTCTGTATACAAGGGGAAAGACCGATGCAAAAATGGTATCAAATATTTTCAAAAAATACCGGAATTAGTATTTATGCGTGGATCATCTTTTGTCTTCTGCCATTTTATTTTGTTATCGTTTCATCCACGCCCACTGAAATTGTGATTGGGATTATCATGATTATGTTATTTTTTGCCGTATACAGACTCGCTTTTATAAAAAAGGGCTGGACGGTTTATGTTTCTGTAGCGGTAGAAATCATATTAAGTACTTTGTTGACTTTATATTTTGGTTATGTGTATTTTTCACTGTTTCTGGCATTTTTCATTGGAAATATTCAAGGGAAAGCCGGGTTTATTACCTTGTACATTATCAATCTTGTAACAACAATCGGTTCGGTCGTTGCCGGCTTTTTTATTCAAAAGCAAATTTTTTTCTCACAGTTGCCATTTATTGTAATCAGTGTAACAGGAGTCATATTGTTACCGTTCATTATGTATAATCGGAACAAACGCGAACAACTGGAACAAGAGCTGGCGGATGCGAATCTACGGATCTCTCAGTTGATGGTAATTGAGGAACGTGAACGGATAGCCCGTGATCTCCATGACACTCTTGGTCAAAAGCTGTCACTGATCGGTTTAAAGAGTGATTTAGCCGGGAAGCTGCTGGATAAAGATCCCAATCGAGTAAAAAGGGAAATTTATGATATTCATCAAACGGCAAGGACAGCCCTAAAGGAAGTCCGTGACATGGTTTCTATGATGAAACGGATAAGGTTGAAAGAAGAAGTGTTACGGACCCAACAGATGATTGAGTCGGCAGAGATGGAGTTTAAATTAATTGGGAATCCGGAACTTCCATCTACCCCTTTATTTGTTGAACATGTGCTGAGTATGTGTTTAAAGGAAGCTGTGACAAATGTGGTGAAACATAGTAATGCAACCGTCTGTGAGGTACAAATTATCCATTCGCCAAGTGAAGTATCGATTCATATCCGTGATAACGGGGTAGGCATTCCGGATCAACTTGATTCCATAAAAGGTCATGGTCTTCGAGGGATGAGGGAGAGACTAGAGTTTGTCAACGGAAATTTAGCAATTGATCGTACAAATGGAACAAATGTGAAGATTTGGGTTCCACTTTTTCATAAGGGGGAGGTATTATGATACGGATTGTCATAGCAGAGGATCAACGGTTGTTATTGGGGGCGCTCGGTTCTCTACTCGATTTGGAAGAGGATATGCAGGTTGTTGGGATGGCCAGAAATGGGGAAGAAGTATTAAAGCTGGTAAAAGAACACAAGCCGGATGTTTGTATCATGGATATTGAAATGCCGGTTATGAACGGTTTGGAGGCAGCAGAGCAATTAAAAACAGATCCTTGTAAAGTAATCATTTTAACAACATTTGCTCGGGCAGGTTACTTTGAAAGGGCAAGAGCAGCAGGTGTCAGTGGCTATTTATTAAAGGACAGTCCCAGCGAGGAGTTGGCGAATATGATTCGGGTGATTATGGATGGACGAAAGGTTTATGATCCGGAGCTGGTTGAACTTGCCTATAGTGAAGAAAATCCGCTAACAGCCCGGGAAGAACAGGTCATCAAGTTGATTGCAGAAGGGAAAAATACGCAGGAAATTGCCAAAACACTATTTCTCACAACAGGAACCGTCCGAAATTATGTATCGGTCATTCTTGATAAATTACATGTGAGTAACCGTATTGAGGCCATTACCAAATTTAAGGAAAAGGGCTGGTTTAAATAGAAGAAAGGCCGACTCACCGCGAGTTTTGTAAGAGTAGGGAAAATGCCGAGGAGAAAGGGGCGCTCGCAAACGAAAATCACCCCTTACATTTCTCTTGGAAATTTTTGGTAGGGGGGATCAGTGAAGAGTTTCTCTCAACCCTTACTTCCTCCTTGAGACTTTTTATTGGGTGGTTAGAGAAAGGGATCTCGTAAATGTGGTGAACCCTTACAGCTTTCCTGGAAATTTTTGGTAAAGGAGATCAGAGAAGAGGCTCTCGAAAACAATGATTAACCTTACATCCCTCTTGGAATTTTTGGTAAGGGTAATCAGAGAAGGAGGGAACAACCCTTACTCTTAGCTGTCTTGAAAGTAAAATTAAGGAACTCAATTGTTCACCGCCATTTTCCCTAATGGTCCTTCTTCATTAATTACCTCCATCAAATCATATACAGAAATTGGGAACATCGGAAAACCAAAAGCATATGGGGTAATCTCATAAAGTTGAAAATAAATTACCAGTGCTTTATCAGCTATATAAAAATCTTGATTAGGACGAATCTGTTTAAAATCGTCCAGTAAAAAGATGTCCCGCTTAGCAATTTGTTCTTTAATTAACCGGGATAACCGCCCAACATAATTACTTCCCGGTTTAAATAAGTCGGCTAACTGATACTGCTGGCCGGTTTTTGAATCAAAGGTTAAAGACTTGATATAAGTCATCCCGTGGGCAGCGTGATCATGATAACCGTAATTAGCAAGGCTCAGGCTTAACACATCGCGCTGGTTATTTTTGATTTCATAGGTTCCGAGCATGCTTATTAATGTTGTCGGTATGTCGCCAAATATGGTGTTTATTAATTGTTGTGTTTCGTTTACAATCGCACGGTTCATTAAATGCTCCGCTTGTTTATTCTTGAGATGATACACAACCGGATAATAGAAAACGATGTCCAGCCCGCCCTGAACCTTTTCTGTTTTAATTGAAACAGGAAATGAAACCGCCATACTCCTCATCCCTTTACATGAATTTCTGTATTGTATTCTTTTAAAAGGAAAAAGGTTTATTTACCTAATTTCAAAAGTACTTTAATATGGTCATGATTGTTCAGGAATATGCTGTGGAAAGTTTTTGTAAAAACTAAGAAAGCAGGCGGGGGATACCTGCTTTTTTAATAAGTCATCTATATATAAAAAGGGGAAGGATTACGCATGTGCTAAAGCTGCGTTTAAAATTCTTTTTGCATTTTCTACTCGTTCTTGGGAAGGTGGTTCAACATCTTTTAATTTATATTCCAATCCTAGGCTTTCCCATTTATAAACACCTAGTTTGTGATATGGCAAGACTTCAATTTTTTCAACATTATTCAGTGTTTTAATAAAATCGGCAAGGCGCAACAGGTCTTCGTCAAAGTCGGTCAATGTTGGTACCAAAACATGACGGATCCAGACAGGTATATTTTTTTCAGATAAATATTGGGCAAAGTCGAGAATATGTTCATTTGTCATACCTGTGATAAACTTATGTTTCTCACTATCGATATGCTTTAAATCAAGCAAAATTAAATCCGTATATTGCAAAAGTTCATCGAGTTTTTCCATAAAATTCGGGCGACGGTTAAATGGTCCGCCTGAACTGTCAATCGTTGTGTGAATGCCGTGTTTCTTGCATTCCTTGAAAAGTTCAATTAAAAAATCTATTTGTAAAAGTGGTTCGCCGCCACTGACGGTAATACCACCGCCGCTTGCTTCAAAGAATGGTAAATAGGATAATACATCGTCCATAATTTCTTGAACGGTCATTTCTTTGCCATTCCCGATTTTCCAAGTATCCGCATTGTGACAATATTGGCATCTCAGTAGGCAACCTTGGGTAAAAACAACATATCGTAACCCGGGTCCGTCTACTGCACCAAATGATTCAACAGAATGAATCCGACCTGTTACCATTTTGCATCCTCCTTGCTTTTTAAAGGGGAGGAGAAGCTGATTAGATAGCTTCTCCGTCTCTTAATTTGTCTAGCTCCGGCTCCTAGAAACTGCTAAACTTCCCGCCCCTTCACGTCGATAAGTCATCATCGGCTTATTCAAGCCGTGATTCCTTTATCTCGTTACGGGGGCAGTCCAGTTTATCAGTTTCTAAACAGTCGCCTTCGCTTTTCTGTCTACATTGATTCGTGGAACGTACGATTTATGACATCGATTTGTTGTTCACGAGTTAATTTTATAAAGTTAACGGCATATCCGGATACACGAATGGTTAATTGTGGATATTTTTCCGGATGATCCATAGCGTCTAGTAAGGTTTCACGGTTCAAGACGTTAACGTTTATGTGGTGACCACGTTTTGTCATATAACCGTCCAGCATACCGACTAAGTTACTTACTTGAGATTCATCATCACGACCAAGTGCTTTTGGTGTGATGGTGAATGTATTTGAAATACCATCAAGAGCATCTTCATAAGGTAATTTTGCAACAGATGTTAAGGAAGCAAGAGCACCTTTTGTATCACGACCATGCAATGGGTTTGCTCCCGGTGCAAATGGTTTACCGGCTTCACGACCATCAGGAGTGTTCCCAGTTTTCTTACCGTATACAACGTTTGAAGTAATCGTTAAGACAGATTGTGTTGGAACAGCATTCCGGTAAGTGTGATGTTTACGAATCTTTCTCATCACTTCTTTAACAATCCATACAGCAATTTGGTCAACGCGATCATCGTTGTTCCCATATTTAGGGAAGTCGCCTTCGATTTCATAATCAACTACAAGCCCATTTTCGTCACGGATCGTTTTTACTTTTGCATATTTAATTGCACTTAACGAGTCAGCACAGACAGAGAGTCCGGCAATCCCGCAAGCCATTGTCCGTAAAATATCACGATCATGTAAGGCCATTTCTAAACGTTCATAACTGTATTTGTCATGCATGTAGTGAATAACGTTTAATGTATTTACATAAAGCTCACATAACCAGTCAAGCATGGCATCGAATTTATCCATTACTTCATCATAATCCAGATATTCAGAAGTGATTGGCGCAAATTTCGGTCCAACTTGAGTTTTTATACGTTCATCGACACCGCCGTTGATTGCATAAAGAAGAGCTTTTGCAACGTTCACGCGGGCACCGAAGAATTGCATTTGTTTACCGATTCTCATTGCAGATACACAGCAGGCGATACCGTAGTCGTCACCGTAAATTTCACGCATCATATCATCGTTTTCATATTGAATGGCACTCGATTTAATCGACATTTTTGCTGCATATTTCTTGAAGTTTTCCGGTAATTTTGTTGACCAAAGAATCGTTAAGTTCGGTTCCGGAGCCGGTCCTAAGTTATCCAAAGTGTGCAAGTAACGGAATGAAGTTTTTGTTACCATTGGACGACCGTCAAGCGCAATACCGCCGATGGATTCAGTTACCCAAGTCGGGTCACCGGAATATAATTCATTGTATTCAGGTGTACGAGCAAATTTTACAAGACGCAATTTCATGATAAAATGGTCAATTAATTCTTGAGCTTCTTTTTCGGTTAATGTACCATTTTTTATGTCTCTTTCAATGTAAATATCTAAGAAAGTGGAAGTACGACCAAGGCTCATTGCTGCACCGTTTTGTTCTTTAATGGCCGCAAGATAAGCAAAATATAACCATTGAATCGCTTCTTTTGCATTGGTAGCCGGTTTACTGATATCATAACCGTAAGCTAATGCCATTTGTTTTAATTCTTTTAAAGCACGAATTTGTTCTGAGTATTCTTCCCGTTCACGAATAACATCGTCAGTCATTGTACGGTCGCCGATATAATTTAATTCGTTTTGTTTTTGTTCAATTAGGAAATCGACACCGTATAAGGCAACGCGACGATAGTCACCGATAATCCGACCACGGCCATATGCATCTGGAAGACCAGTAATAACTCCGGCATGACGGGCAGCTCTCATTTCCGGCGTGTACGCATCGAATACACCTTGGTTATGAGTTTTCCGCCAGTCAGTGAAAATATGTTCAATTTCTTTGTCAAGTTCAAAACCGTATGCTTCCAATGCTTGTTTTGCCATGCGGATACCGCCAAATGGCATTAACGAACGTTTGAAAGGTTTGTCAGTTTGGAAACCGACGATTTGTTCAAGGTCTTTATTTAAATACCCTGGACCATGAGATGTAATAGTCGATACAACTTTCGTATCAGCGTCTAATACACCGCCAGCTTCCCGTTCTTTTTTCGATAATTCCATAACTTGATCCCAAAGTTGTTTTGTTGATTCAGTCGGACCTTCCAAGAAACTTTCATCACCGGTGTAAGGAGTAAAGTTTTTAATAATGAAATCACGCACGTCAACTTCTTCTTGCCATTTACCAGGTTTAAAGCCTTCCCAATATTGAGTCATTTCTCATGCCTCCTAAAATTATATTAATATAATTTGTTCACTATTTCACATGTTTGTTTAAAAAAAATATATAACAGGTAAAATGTTGTTACTGATACAGTTTTGAAATCTTTTTGTAGTGAACAATCTTTCTATGAATATAATAGCACTTTCATAACTAATTTCAAAGCAAATTTTTTTACAAAAATGTGATAAAAGTTAGTTCTACACTGATTTTCACATAAAATTCACATTTACTAAGAAAACCCTGAAAAAATGATAGAATATATGTTTGTATTATATATTTAAAATAAGATAGCGCTGAACTGTATTACTAAAATTTATTAATAATTTCTGAACTTGTCTCATAGAAATATAATATCATATATGTTATTCGGTAATCGAAACAAAGTGATGGGGGTTTTCTTCATCCCCTCTGATGTTAGTTATGGTTAGTTACCAATCGGACCTTAACGGGTAGTTCATTCCCCATAAATTTTCTCGTAAACTCCTAATCTTGAGGCGGGGTCTTACTGCCTGTTAAAGTGGCTAATATCATGCAGAGAAAATCAATTGAGACACAAAGGAGTTATTTATGAGCAATTTTTTTAAAGGAACCATTTTATTGGCAGCAACAGCTTTTATAAGTGAGTGTATTGAATTTTTAATTAATTTAACGATAACAAAAGAATTAGGTGAATATGGTGTGGGTCAATACATGACAATTATTCCATTAATTGGACTTGTCATGATCATTGCAAGCATGGAGTTGCCAATTTCCATTTCAAAATTTATCGCTGAAAAGGAAGAACTTTATCATTTGACCATGTTAAAATATGCTATGAAACTGACAATAATTTTCATTTCAATTTTATTAACGGTTTCAATACTAATTTTTATGATTTTCCCGATTTTTAGTGAGATCCACCCGCTGATTCGCTGGGTTATTTTGCTATTAGTCCCGATTGTATCGATTTCTTCCATTGCCCGGGGTTATTTTGTCGGTATTCAAAAAATGGGACAAGTTGCTGTTTCGAATTTGCTGAAAAGGAGTACACAACTTTTTATCCTTGTATTTATTTATCAAATGTTTGATTTTCAGCTTGAAGTTGCTATTTTGATTGCGTTATTTTCATTAATTGGCGGTGAGCTGCTTGTTTTTATTTATTTGATCAGTGCTTATGTTTTGCAGCTAAGGTATTTAAAAAACCGACCAGTCGTAAATATCCCTAAGAGTCAACTGGCGAAAAGTTTAATGGAAGTTTCCGTGCCAACAACTGCCATGAGAATATTCCATTCTTTGACCCATGCCATCCAACCGTTCTTGATTAAGTATACTTTAGTTGCTGCCGGTTTATCAATGGGAGAAGCGACGGAAAATTTTGGGTTAATTTCAGGTGTTGCGATGACGATCGGCTTTTTTCCGGCCTTTATTGCCCATTCATTAATGACTGTTTTAATCCCGAATGTTTCACAAGCATTTGCCAGTCACAACCATGAACAATTGCTGCAATTGTTGAAGCGTGTTATTTTATTGACTTCTTTATATGGGATTCCTGTCACTATAGGCTTCTACTATTTTGCCGATGAGTTAACGGGAATATTTGTGAATTCAGCAACAGCATCCTATTTTTTTCAGCTAATGTTGCCTTATTTTTTTCTTCATTATTATACCATTCCATTTCAAGCGTTTTTGATTGGAATGAACTTGGTTAAAGATGCATTTTTACATAATATATGGACGACGATTATTTCTTTTTTGATGATTTATTTTCTTGGTTCAAATGAGCATTTTGTCATGGATGGGATCATCGTCGGAATGAATATGGGAGCGGTTCTTTTAATGTTGTTGCATTATTTTACGATTTGCAAAAAAATTGGTATATCACCTTTGTCACTAAGAAAAGGGGAGATGTTCATTCCACATTGAGGGATAGGTAGCATTTTCCCTTTATTTATCGTATAGAAACACTGGTTAAATTTTATTATCTCGCTCCACAAGGATATGAAAGCTGTATTTAGCGCCTTTGGGGTGAAGAATACAAATTAGCTGATAAATTTTCATATTGTACGCACCAAAAATTGTTAACTTGGTTACTGCATGGAGATACATATATTTGTGAAAGCAGTATTTTGTGCTTTTCTTATGTGTAACAAATATTTTTCATTATTTGCGCCAAAAATTGTTAACTTGGTAGTTGCATACAGATAAAGATATGTGAGACATTAAGAGTAAATTCGATTCGTATGATGAAAAACTTTATTGTTGATGGATAAAAAAAATAGAGATAAAATAAATTTAATGTCATTTTCATGATTTCTATTGTTGTTCTTGAAAGAATTTTTGATAATGGATTATTTTAAAATATGGTAGAGAGAAGGATTGATGTTGGAACTTGCTTGGTCATTAGCGACTGTAGTTGCTGTATTAAAAATCATTGCGATCGATATTATTCTTTCCGGAGATAATGCTGTTGTCATCGCTATGGCCACAAGAAAATTACCAAAGAAAAAGAGAAATGTGGCAATTTTATGGGGGACAGCCGGGGCAGTCGTTTTGCGGGTGTTATTCGCCAGTGTTATTGCCGTCCTGTTGGGGATACCCTATGTACATTTCTTCGGCGGTCTTTTATTACTGTGGATTTCTTACAAGGTATTAGTGAATCACGATGATAGCAAAGATGTAAAAGCAAAAGACTCAACATTGCAAGCGATTTGGACAATCATCATGGCCGATGCGGTTATGAGTTTGGATAATGTCGTAGCAATCGCCGGTGCTTCAGGTGGTCATATTTTACTGATTTTCTTAGGGGTTCTTGTTAGTATCCCAATTATGGTTTTTGGCTCGAAATTAATTGTTCGCTTGATGGAACGGTTTTCCATTGTACCATATATTGGTTCGGCGATATTAGCTTGGACAGCCAGTAATATGATTACAGGTGATGAACGGATTGCAGATTTGTTAAATATTGAGCAAGGTGTGCTTACTCGTATTTTTGCGATTGTGGTCACAGCTGTTGTGTTATTATTAGGTTACTTAAGCAATAAAAAATGGGGACAACCTAGTTCCAGTCATTAAATATAGTTAATACGAAAAGGGTTCTCCGGTCGGGGAGCCTTTTTTGTACGTTAAGAAGTATAAATTTCCAGCAAAGAAGCGACTTAGACGTAGTTGGAAATTTTAAGAATTAAGTATAAGTGCATAAGGAAAACTTCACTGGAATACATCGCAGTCCAAAAAATTTTATATTTTTTCGGTGAACTACGGCTCTGCTCTCGCCTAAAGGCTCAGCAATCGCCGAGTTTTCTTTATATGACTGTGAGATGGGGTCTCGTCGCCAAAAAAGGGAGTATCCTGCCCAAAAGTGACGACGAGAACAGGTCTCGTCGCCAAAAAAAGGAGTTTCGCGCCTCAAAACGACGACGAGAAAGGGTCTCGTCGCCAAAAAATGAAGTTTCCGGC
>NZ_JAJCHL010000076.1:0-14910 GCF_020554505.1 Caldibacillus sp. 210928-DFI.2.18 | reverse complement strand
AAAACACTTGCTCTCTATTAGAATTCCCTGTAGTGTTCGGATCGGTTGTCAGTTGCACCGGTCAACTGAATAGGCTGCCGGTATCGAGTAGGTTATCAAGTAAAAACACTTGCTCTCTATTAGAATTCCCGGTGGATTTCGGATCGATAGTCAGTTGCACCGATCAAGTCAACAGCTTGCCGATGTCGGATAGCCAGACAAGTCCAAACCCTTTAATTACGATTCATTTTGATGATTAAGCTCGCGAAAGTCTTTTGGGGTGACACCGGTATATTTTTTAAATAAGGCGGTGTAATAACTTTGATTGCAAAAACGGAAAAGGTTTGAAATATCAGAGATTGATAGTTCGGAATGCAACAGGAAGTATTTGGATTCCTCAATTTTCTTTTGATTAATATAATTGCTAACTGTTGTCCCGGTCTCCTTCTTAAAAATATTAGAAAGGTAGCTTGGATGAATATATAAATCCTTTGCAATTTTTTCTAAAGAAAGCTCATGAAGAATATGTTCATGAATATACGAAATTGTCTGCATAACAATATTGGTGTACTTTGGTAATTGTTCATTTTTTAATTCCCGAATAAAAGTATAGATCATATTTATTTCAAACTCTTCAAGCTTAGCAGGATCATCCATACTCTCGATTTCTTGAATGAGAACATCACTTAAATTGTAGGCACTTTCCGGATGAAGCCCGCCCTGGATGGCAGCTCGTGTAAAAATTGTACAAGAACCGATTAAAGAATTTTTTAACGATCGGAGGGTGTTATTCGCCAATTTTGCACGTTTTTGTTTGTTAATTTCCTTTAATGTACTGATGGCTTCCTTCTCATTCCCCAACTTAATCGCAGTAATTAGTTTTTGTTCAAGTTGATAGGAGGGATGTAAGTATTCGTTTTTTTGGTTTTCAATTCTTGCTTTGTAATATTGTTTGACAATTTTCTTTTGTAGGGAGGCATCCATCATACCACCTAATTTCCTAAAAATATTAACAAAATCCTAAAAAACTTAATATAATTGTAAACGATTTCATCCTAGAATACAAATAGAATCACAGAAATGTAACAGATAGCGGTTAAATAATTTGTTAATAAAAATGAACATCGGAGTGTTTTGCATGACTTGGACAATAAAGAGTCAATCAATTAATCCCGAACGGTTAATTGTTGAAGAAAGTTTATTTTCATTAGCCAATGGATATTTAGGCGTCAGGGGAAATTTTGAAGAAGGTTATCGGGAAACGGACCCTACGATCAAAGGAACTTATATCAATGCTTTCTATGATATTACTGAGATTCCTTACGGGGAAAAACTGTATGGCTTTCCCTCAACCCAGCAAAAAATTGTCAATGTGATCGATGCCGGGCAAGTGTATATTTTGTTAGGTACAGATGAGGAACCTTTCAATCTGTTTACCGGTGAAGTAAAGGCATATGAACGAAAGCTGCACCTTGACAAAGGCTATGCGGAACGTTTGATTCATTGGTGCTCGCCCAAAGGAAAAGAGCTGAAATTATATTTTCGCAGATTTGTCTCCTTCGAGAAGAAAGAGCTGTTTTCTATACAAATAAAAATTGAACCGATTAATTTTTTTGGTAAGGTAAAAATAGTCTCTACTGTCAATGGGGATGTCAAAAATTATGTCAATGAAAATGATCCGCGTGTAGGGTCCGGGCATGGAAAATTACTGACTACAATCGAATCGAAAATGGTTGGAGAGTATGCGGTTGTTGTCAATCAAACAACAAATTCCGGGTTACAAACAGCCTGTATTACATCTTATCAATATGTTGAGGGAACACGAACGGATCAGGTGAGGGACCAATCCGTTGAAACAACGATTGAATTTTTCCTTGACAAACCAAGAACAGTGGAAAAACGAAATATTTATGTTGACACACGCAGACATGGTGAAAATCTTAGCGAAAAGGGCATAGATCTTCAAAATCAATTAAAGACCGTAACTTTTGAAGAATTACTTAGCGAACAAATTGATTATGTACAAAAATTTTGGAACCATGCCGATATCGTTATTCATGGAGATGATAAAGTCCAGGAAGGAATCCGCTTTAATCTTTATCATCTGCTTCAGTCGGCCGGGCGAGATCCGCTTTCAAATATTGCCGCGAAAGGTTTGTCCGGAGAAGGGTATGAAGGTCATTATTTCTGGGATACAGAAATTTATATGCTTCCCGTCTTTATTATGACCAAACCGGAAATTGCCAAGCAGTTGCTCTTGTATCGTTATTCCATTTTGGATCATGCGAGGAAGCGGGCAAAAGAAATGGGACATCGAAAAGGAGCTTTATTTCCGTGGCGAACGATAGCCGGTGGAGAATGTTCGTCCTATTTTCCCGCCGGAACTGCCCAATATCATATAAGTGCCGATATCGCCTACGGATTTGTGCAATATTACTTAGCGACAAAGGATGAAGCGTTCTTTCGTTCGTACGCTACCGAAGTATTATTTGAAACAGCCAGACTTTGGTTGGAAGTCGGTCATTTTACCGAGGGGCAGTTTAAAATCGATGCGGTTACCGGTCCGGATGAATATACGGCCATTGTCAATAACAATTACTATACGAATGTGATGGCTAAGTACAATTTGAAGTGGGCAGTAAAGGCATTTAAAAAGCTGGAAAAAGATGCGCCGGAGTTACTGGCAGAACTAAAAGAAAAAATTCAGTTAGAGAACGACGAGCCGGACATGTGGCAAGAAACGGCAACAAAAATGTTTTTGCCTTATGATGAGCAATTAAAAATCAATCCGCAAGACGACACGTTTTTACAAAAGGCGGTTTGGGATTTTGAACATACGCCAAAGGATCATTATCCGTTACTGCTGCATTATCATCCGTTAACTTTATATCGGTATCAAGTATGCAAACAGGCAGATACGGTTCTAGCCCATTTTCTTTTAGAAGATGAAGTAACCGAAGAAACAATGACAAATTCATATTTTTACTATGAAGGAATCACGACCCATGATTCTTCGCTTTCATCTTGTATCTTTAGCATTATGGGAGCGAAAATAGGTGACATTGAAAAAGCCTATCAATACTTTATTGAAACGGCCCGACTTGATTTGGACAACACCCATGGAAACACAAAAGATGGTCTTCATCTGGCGAATATGGGCGGTACGTGGTTAGCCATCGTATTTGGCTTTGCAGGTCTTAGATTAAAAGAAGATGGTCTTCATTTTAACCCGGCTTTACCCAGTAAGTGGGAAGGATACGAATGTTCACTCCAATATTGTGGAAGGGCGATTCATTTGAAAGTTGAAAAAGAGCGTATCGTCATTGAAATCAGCGGAAATCCATTAAAAGTTTCTGTTTACAGTAAAACATTTCAGGTAAGTGAACAATCAAGTTTAATCGTTCCAATGATGAAGAAAGAAAGTGGAGTCAGGTTATAACCATTTCATAAATGGTTTTAATAAATAAACTGATAAAAAAGAGGGGGAACCAATAATGAAATTCAGAAAGAAATCTTGGCTTGCCTTTTTGTTAATGGTTGTTATATCGCTGGTCTTAACAGCTTGTGGTGGTGGAAACGATGATAAAGCAAAGAAAGATGATTCAGGGGATGATGGCGGAGGGAAAAAGATCACCATTTTCCAAAGTAAAGTAGAAATTTCAGATCAACTGGAAGCACTTGCATAAGAATATGAAAAAGAAACCGGTGTAAAAGTGGAAATTAAATGCCTTTGGAAATTCACTATTTATTACTGTCGTTTCTGTTATTTTTATCGTCATTTTATCGTCGATGACTGCATGGATGTTGGCAAGAACGAATAATCGAATAAGCAAAATTATTTTTATGACTTTTATTGCAACGATGCTTATTCCT
Organism: Caldibacillus sp. 210928-DFI.2.18; assembly: GCF_020554505.1. Classification (NCBI taxonomy): domain Bacteria; kingdom Bacillati; phylum Bacillota; class Bacilli; order Caryophanales; family Bacillaceae; genus Caldibacillus; species Caldibacillus sp. 210928-DFI.2.18. The sequence goes on along the minus strand of NZ_JAJCHL010000076.1, from coordinate 11,058 downwards.
TTCCAAACCATCATGATGCCGCTAATGCAGGAAATGAACTGGATTATGAAAACTATCGGAATTCCGATGTTAAATACCCGCGGCGGTCTGATTTTTATGAATATCGGTTTTAATACAAGTATGGCCGTTTTTCTTTATCACGGATTTATTAAGTCGATCCCGCTTTCATTGGAAGAGGCGGCAATGATAGACGGAGCTTCAAAATTCGGTATCTTTTGGCGGATCATTTTCCCGATGTTGAAACCAATTACCGTGACAGTTATGATTTTAAATGTTATTAGTATTTGGAACGACTATTTGCTGCCATCCTTAGTGTTGACACAAAAAGAGTTAAGAACGATTCCGTTGTCCACCTTCTATTTCTTTGGCGAATTCACGATCCAATGGAACCAGGCAATGGCCGGACTTGTATTGACAATTATACCGGTTGTCGTCTTCTATGTATTTGCCCAAAAATATATAATTAAAGGGATAGCAGAAGGAGCGGTCAAGTAGGGTGAGGCAATCTGCGTTTTTCGTTCGGAAGGATATATCGATCTTAATTGACTAAATAATCAGGATCAAATAGAGTGAGGCAATCTGCGTTTTCGTTTGGTGCGAATAGACCGGTTTAAATTAATTAAATAATCGGGATTAAGTAGAGTGAGACAATGGCGTTTTCAGGTTGGTGCGATATACACTGTCCCCATTGACTATATGGTCGAGGTCAAGTAAGGTGTGGTAACAGGCACTTTTCAGATCGATAATAAATTGTCATAAAGAAGGCAGTGATAATAAATATGTCTCGTTTTTGGGAAACTTTCAATGAAGCTGTCGAATGGTTTGTTAAGATGACCATAACAAATATTTATTGGTTTATTTTAAATCTGCCATTCGCATTTGTTATTTTTACTATGATATTTAGCCCAGTGAAAATTGGGCTTTTGTATTATCTTCTTTGTTTCTTTATTCTCGTCCCTCTACTGTTTTTCCCTGGCACAACAGCTTTGTTTGCCGTTGCCCGTGACTGGGTTTTGAAAAGGGAAACAGCGTCTCATGCAACGGCATTTTTTAAATATTTTAAGGATAATTATAAAAAAAGTGTTATCTCCGGTTTGATCTTTATGTTTTTGTGGTTAATTATTGTTGGCGATGTTTACTATTTACAAAGTGTTGGTAATGCAGTATTTTCCATGATTTTTCTTATATTCGGTGCAGGGTTGCTTGTTTATACGATACAATTCATTTCACTGTCTGTGCATTTTGAAATGGATGTAAAAACATTATTAAAAAATGCCTTTTATTTCACCTTTGGAAAACCGATCTATTCTTTACTTATTTTTTTCATAACGACCTTTCTTATTTATGTGAGTATAGCAAAGTTATGGTTTTTGCTTCCTTTTTTCACCGGTTCCATCATTGCTTACTTGTCATTTTTTATTTTTTATCGGATGTATTTACGAATCAAGCATGAATAACTGCGACCGGTTGCAATGGGCTATGTTGTGTAAATAGTTTTCAAGAATAGTGAAGTAAAAACAATCTATCATACTGGTGGAATCTGTAAATAGTATTGTTCAGGTAATTTTGCTAAACTAGATGTATCTAAATGGAAACGGTGGGGAAGATTGATGGCTCATCAGGAAGATACAGAAACCTTGGAAGAGATAAAGAAAATGATAAATGAATTAAAACAGACAAAAGCAGAAATCGGTGCAACGGCAGCAGTCCGGCAACACACGGTCTATCGACGACTGTTTTCAAATATAAAAAGCCGAATGATCATGTTCTCCCTCCTTCTTCTCCTACTTTTGACCGTCTTTCTTGGCATTCGTTCGATATTTGTGAGAGAGGGAGAGACTCAAAAGGTTGCCGGTTTTGTTGAGCAAATTCAAGATTTGTCCACGCTTGCGACATCGAAAGCTTATATGAAGGCAGTTGTTGAACAAGAAGATAATCAACTTTTTGGTCAAAAAATTGACGCAAATCTTCCGGGTACGAAGCGGAAAATTTTAATCATTATTCCCGGTGAAGTAATTGCGGGTGTTGATTTGTCAAAGGTAACGAAAAGTGATTTAGAGATAAATGAAGATCATAAAACGATTCACCTTATTTTACCGAAAGCGGAAATTATTCAGAAACCGACGCTTTATTTTGATCAAGCACAAATTTTTTCATCGGAAGGCTTGTTTCGGAGTGAGGCTTCCATTGATGAAGGATATGCTTTTGCTGAATTGGCCCAAGATCAAATTGTAGCGGAGGCAACTGAACAGGGATTGCTGACTTCCGCTGAAGAGCAAGCGACAAAAGTAATTGAAACATTCATGAACCGGATGGGATATAAAGCAACAATAGAATATAAGGATAATTGAAGTAGGAAACGGACGAACAAGAACAAAGATGGTTCGTCCGTTGTTTTTAGTATAGTAAAAAATGGGTAAAGACGTTCGATACGTTTCATTAAGAGCTTTATCAGAAAAGCAATGTAAGCAGTCCTCTTTAGCTTAACTAGCTCTAATGTGAATGATTTGGCACTAGCCTTTTCAGAAACTCCGGCAAGGTAAAGCAGCTTTCGAAAACGCCTTGATTAAAATAGTTTGTATCTACATTTTTAAAATGGACACGACCAGGTTCAATCGGATTTCCTTTTGTACCGATCGTGAAACTCCACATGCCGCCGGGATAAGTAGGGACAATGGCGGTATAGGTTTTTGTGTCAGTGAATAATTTTTCAAAATGGGTTCGTGTTTGTTTGACAATTGCTTGTTGGAAAATGGGTGACTGGCTTTGACAAACAAGAATACCATCTTTCTTTAGAGCCTTATGTAAATTTTGATAAAAGTCGTATTCAAATAATGCCTCGGCAGGACCGACCGGATCGGAGGAGTCCACGATTATCACATCATATGCATCCTCTTTTTCCTGTGCGAAGGCAAGTCCATCGGTAAAAATAAAATTCACCCGCGGATCATGTAAATTTCCGGAAACCTCTTGTAAATGCTCCTTGCACGCTTTTACAACCAGTTCATCAATTTCCACCATATCGATTTGTGTGAGACTTGGGTATTTCGTTGCTTCTCGTGCCGCCCCGCAATCACCGCCACCGATGATCAGCACATTTTTCGGATTGGGGTGCAGTTGGAGCGGAACATGGGTAATCATTTCGTTATAAATATAGCCATCCATCGCTGTAGTTTGAACGACCCCATCCAAGACAAGCATTCGACCGAAATCATCCGACTCGACAATCATGACATGTTGAATCGGAGACTGTTCTGAAAAAATAACTTTTTTTAACCGGTAGCTGATTTGTAAATGTTCCCGGTCGTCCTCTGTAAGCCACAAGACCTCGTCTTTTTCTTCAATCCAAGAAGGATAATTAGCCATTTGCACAAACTCCTTTATCGTCTTTTTCTACCATTTAGTTTATCAAAAAAGAGTCTTCTATTCTAAAAAAAGAAGCAATTATCAAATTGTGGAATTGTAAACAGTCTTCCATTAGCTTATTCCATTCATTTTTTGTAAAATAAGGATAGCTCAAGAGTTTGAAAAAAGAGTTAGAAAAGGTGATGACATGCAAATATCCTATCAAGTTTTATTGAACAAGATGGGGGAAAAGGTGAATGAAGCAAAAAGGGAAACATCAGATACCAAAATTCGTGAACATATACAAGCAATTAAAACATTATGTGAAGTGATGCTGGAGGAATCAAGTTCAGTTGGTAGTGAGCAAGCATACTCCAGACCTGTTCAGCCGATTTCTGTTTCTACACCCAAAGCCGTGACAGCGACGAACACGTTGATGGAAAAGAAACTGGAAACAGATGACGGGGCAAACGGCGACTCTTTATTTGATTTTTAAGTAATTGCATGGATAAAGGGACTTGGCAATTTTTTAGAATGGGCAAAAAGCAACTTGAGGATTTTTAAAAGTTGAAGGAAAGGGACTTGGAGTGCTTTGGCGATTTTCATAGATGTTTCCGTAAAAGTATTTCAAAATTTATAGAAAGGAAAGCGGTGAAATAAATGAATCTATTTTTATTTTTAGGTGCGTTAAATGGGTTTTTATCTGTTGCACTGGGGGCGTTTGGTGCCCATATATTAGAAGGAAAACTGAGTGATCACTATTTATCAACATGGCAAACCGGCGTTCAATATCAAATGTTTCATGCGCTTGCTTTATTGGCGGTAGGTCTGTTAATGTCAAAATTCCCGGCAAGTTCACTTATATCCTGGTCAGGTTGGCTGTTTTTTGCCGGAATTGTGCTGTTTTCGGGAAGTTTATATATTTTAAGTCTTACCGGTGTGAAGGTGCTTGGGGCAATTACACCAATCGGTGGCGTATCTTTCCTGATCGCCTGGATATTGCTTATGGTGGCGGCAAGTAAATTATTTTAATAGGAACTTGTTTGTCTTATATAACGTACAAAAAATACAGATGTGAAGCCAACTTCAAGTATGAAACTGTAAAAGTCAAGAAAAAGAGACTGCTATTTGAAACGAAGGGCAGTCTCACTTTATCCGGTTAGCTGATCATCTCGGCTGATAAGTAGTAACCCCTTGTTGAAATCCTGTGCCGGGGAAAGGATAATCGTACTGAATTTCTTCTTCAAAAACAGCATAATTAAAGTAAACCATTGGCAGTAAATAACGATAACCGGTTTCAGGATCGCTTAAGATAAGGTGATCTCGTCCGGCTGCTTCAACAATACCGCGGAATACTTTTGAATTCCACTCTTGGCTTCCTTCAAAGGCCATATACACGGTTACAAGCTTTCCTTTATTTAGCCGCAGTATGTTTTCAATATAGGATTGTTCAATTGGCAACATTCCCGGAACTTGAACACCGGTCGTGGCAATGCCGGGTGTTTGTACCGCTGTACCCGCAGGCATTTGCGGAAAGGTAGGCATTTGTGGATAGCCAGGTATATATGCGCCAGCTTGTTGCCCGGTTTGTACGGGTTGCCCGTATTGAAAACCTCCTGCTGCTTGTTGATACGGATTCGTTTGCCGATAATATTGATATCCTGTAAAATTTCCTGAATTCGCACTCATGGTAAATCCTCCTCATGAAAAATTTCAAGCGTATATAATTTTTAATGGACACTTGATTTGTCATTCCGGCTAACTTTATAAACTAGGAAAAACGGTGTATATTTTTTTATAAACACTTGATTTCCGCCGGGTCTGCATAATGTCTTTTACTAGAATCAGGGGTGGTCGTAATTTTTCTAAGTGAAAAGACAGTATTACAATGCAATTTTTTTAAACTAAAAGACAGTAGGGCATGCAGATTGAGAGGGGGAATAGAAACAGTGTGACTTATATCGGCCGGAATTCCATTGATTGAACCATTGCGCGGGACAAGAACCCGTCGGCTTGAAAAACCAAAGTGAATTCGTGGCGGGATGAAATCGTTCCCCTCTAATAACCCTTCTTGCTAGGCGTAGTTCATTTTCTCTAGCTGGTTGATAAAAATACCCCTTTTGTGTTGCCTCGAAGCCGCCGGGTGATTGAAATACCATTTGTTTTACCGAACGGACATCTTTAAAGTCTAAGCAATCGGCACGGACACGGTTAACACCGACGTTACCGACCATTAGCATGCCAAGATTACCCTCTCCTTCAGCCTCTGCCCGAATTAATCTGGCGAGTAGCCGGACGTCTGCATCATTATATTGAATGACTGCCAAAAACAATCCCCCATTTCAAAATAGAGTTAGACTCTAATTTTCAATGTATGAAAGATCGTTGGCCAATGTTCATATTTTGCAACAAATAAACTGGAAAGGGTTAAGCGAAATTTCAATCCGTAGGGCTTTTTTTCACCAATGCAATAGGCAAGTTTACAGACTATGCGATGATGAAGTCCGCGTTAAATACAATCGCTTTTTTACATCCTCAAAAAGTAGGAATGATTGCTGCAATGAAGGAATGGTTTGCATCAGTTGATAGAATTAACCGGGAAACCGTGTTGGGAGGAATTGGCTGGAATACACAAACGGATCAATAGTTGTATTTGGGTCCCGAAAAAACCCACATTGTATATATATGCAAGTATTTTTTCGGTATTACTGAAAAGATATTAGAAAAGTGGCAGTCTAAAAAACTATGTACCTAAATAAAAACCGAGCGCCCCGCTGACGTACTTATTGACTCGTTAAAAACACAAGCCCAGTTGCAAGCATGTCTGCCCAATGCCTGATGTCCCAACAAAGAAGGATGAAAATTTTAGGGGATGATTAGTGGTTTGGGCGTCCTTAATGAGAATAATTTTGCAAAAAAAAGACCAAGAATGTTGATTTTCAGGGGGCATTCTTGGCCTTACATCATTAGATTTCCATCATTTTTTTAAATTTATCATTGTCAAGTAAGTTCCCGACAAAGAATGAACCAAATTCTCCAAACCGGGCACTTACTTCATCAAAGCGCATTTCATAGACCAATTTTTTGAACTGTAAAACATCGTCAGAAAAAAGGGAAACGCCCCATTCCCAATCGTCAAAACCAACAGAACCGGTAATAATTTGTTTTACTTTGCCGGCGTATTTTCTGCCAATTTCACCGTGACTTCTCATGAAATCTCTTCGTTCTTCCATTGATAACATATACCAGTTATCGTTCCCTTGCCGGCGTTTATCCATCGGGTAGAAACAAAAATATTTTGATTTAGGCAGGTTTGGATATAATCTGGAACGGACATACGGATTTTCGTACGGATCACTGCCATCATCTTTCCCTAAGTAACTGCTTAACTCCACAACCGATACATAAGAATAGGTAGGTATGAAAAAGTCTGCCAATGTTGTTTTATTTAATTCTGTTTCAACTTCATTTAACTCATCCATCGTTGGCCGTAAAATCATAAACATCAAATCCGCCTTTTGTCCGACAATTGAGTAAAAAGCATGGCTACCTTTTTCTCCTTCTTCAACAACATGCCAATTATTTAACATATGTTCAAATTCTTGAACCGCTTCGTTTCTTTCTGCTTCTGATAATTGTTTCCAAGAAGTCCAATCAATTTTGCGGAAATCATGTAAACAATACCAACCATCCAATGTTTGCACTGCTTCACTCATTCAACAACACTCCTCGTCCATTTTTCTTTACTATACCATATGACGAATAGCGAATTCTCCTCAAACGCATTTGACAACTTTGTGAACGTTCTCATGATGAAAATAGGATTGTCCGGTATAGTTTATGGAAAAAATCGAACAATACTAATACAACTTGTCCTGATCTTTGTTGATTTATTAATATAGCTTGCAATTTTTTTCACAAATAGTATCCTTAAAAATGAAGGAGTTAAAGGAGGATTTCAATATGGATTTATTTACATCGATAAAAGAAAAAGTGAACGGGAAAAATTTACGTATTGTTTTTCCGGAGGGCTATGATGAACGGATTTTAAAAGCAGCTACTCGACTTGCTTCAGAACATGTGTTGGAACCTGTTTTGATCGGAAACCGAGCCGAGTTGGAACAGAAGGCAAAAGACCTTGGTGTATCCATTGAAGGCATTGAAGTATTAAATCCACATACATATCCCGAAATGGAAAAAATGGTGACAGAATTTGTTGAACGTCGCAAAGGGAAAGCAACGGAAGAACAAGCACGTGAATTATTAAAGGATGAAAATTATTTTGGTACAATGCTTGTTTACTTGAAAAAAGCTGATGGTCTTGTAAGTGGTGCCGCTCATTCAACTGCAGACACTGTAAGACCCGCTTTGCAAATTATAAAAACAAAACCGGGTATCAAAAGAACTTCCGGTGCTTTTATCATGGTACGCGGCGATGAAAAATATGTATTTGCTGATTGTGCAATCAATATTACCCTGGACGCCCAAGGTTTGGCAGAGGTAGCAGTGGTAAGTGAACAGACGGCTAAAATGTTTGATATTGATCCAAAAATTGCTATGTTAAGTTTCTCAACAAAAGGATCGGCTAAATCAGAAGAAACGGAAAAAGTAGCTGAAGCTGTAAAACTTGCCAAAGAAATGAATCCGGAATTGATAATTGACGGAGAATTTCAATTTGATGCCGCCTTTGTTCCAGCTGTGGCGGAGAAAAAAGCACCCTGTTCGATAATTAAAGGGGATTCGACCGTCTTTATCTTCCCGAGTTTAGAGGCGGGCAATATCGGTTACAAAATTGCTCAGCGGCTCGGAAATTTTGAAGCGGTAGGACCAATTTTACAAGGATTAAATGCACCGGTAAACGATTTGTCTCGCGGTTGCAATGAAGAGGATGTTTATAAATTAGCTTTGATCACTGCTGCACAAGCATTACAATAAAGTATTTGTTAAAAGATCTATACTGAGGATGGGGAAAGTTGGCTTATTTAGGCACTTCTCAAATAAGGGAAGCGCATGAGTCAACTTTCTTTATGTTATAATAACGAAGGAAAAACTACTCAAGAGACGTATAAAAAGGAGAAAAAAGAATGGATGATGTTCTTAAACTTCTTGAACAAGATGAATGGAGAATTATTGACCAATCCAGTTTAGGTCCAATGTTCCATCCGCTTCAATCTTTTGCAATGGACGATACATTATGTGAATCGGTCGGAACTGGTCTATCAAACGCCGTCGCCAGAACATGGGTTCATCATCATTCCGTTATTTTAGGGATTCAAGATATTCGCTTACCTTATTTAGTGGATGGTCTAAAATTTTTAGAAGAATCCGGCTACCGTTATATTGTGCGAACATCCGGAGGGCTTGCCGTCTACTTAGATGAAGGGGTGCTTAATATTACATTGGTGTTCCCCGAAAAGGAAAAGGGGATTGAGATTAACCGCGGGTACGAAGCGATGTACCGTTTTGTTCAATTGATGTTTGCCGACCTCACAGATCAGATTAAGGCGGGCGAGATTCACGGATCTTATTGTCCCGGCAGTTATGATTTAAGCATAAATGGAAAAAAGTTTGCAGGTATTTCTCAGCGGCGGGTAAAAAAAGGTGTTGCCGTCCAAATTTATTTATGTGTAACAGGCAGTGGCAGCAAAAGAGCTGAGGTTATTCGTCAATTTTATGAAAAATCACTGAAGGGTACGGTAACAAAATTTGCATATCCGCAAATTACACCGGAAGTAATGGCTTCCTTATCCGAATTACTCGGAATAGACATCACCATTGAACAATGTATGTTACGCTTTCTCCAAGTGTTGAAAAAAGTGAGCGGCGGGAAATTTTACACGAGTCAACTAACCGCTGAAGAAAGCGACTTATATGAGCATTATTATAAGAGAGTAGTTGAACGAAATGAGAAATGGTTGCCGTAAGAATACGGAAGGCTTACTGAAAATGAGCAAGCCTTCCCTACGATATGTTTTCTGTTGTTGCCAAGACTACCTTATTCAGCAACTTTTTCCAAATTTCCATTACGATCCATCTTAAAGGTAGTGGAAGGCTTCTCCTCTTCTTCAAACAGCACCAGTTTACGGGCTCGGTTCATAATTTTTACTAACGTTTCATAGTCTTCCTGCATTGTTGTTGAGTTTTCTTCCAACTCTTTGACCTTTTCTTCTAATTCCTGGTTTTGTTTGCGTAAATCAGCGATCTCTCTTTTCAAACTTTCATTCTCATTTTTATAAATACTTGCTTGTAGATTGGAATTGTTCAAGTTTTGTAAAAAGCGAATGACCATATCCATCGTTAAGTTTTGCGGATGGACAGATGTACCTGCAGTTGATACAGGCACTTGATTTTCTGCCATTTCTGCTCCAACAGGCTGATCCATTACACCGGTTTCAATTGTTGCTATTTCAGTTGATAATTCCAATTCTTCCGGAGTAGGAATTGGCGGCTGGTAAAGTAATTTTTTCTTGCCACCGTGATCCTTTCCTAACAATCTTTGCTTTTGTTTTCTTTGTTTCTTTGCCAGTTGTAGGGCTTTTTCATATTTATGACGGACGACCGCATTCCAACGAAAGCCGCACGCAGCACTCGTCCGATTTAATTTGTCACCTACCTCTTCGAAAGCATTCAATTGTGTACTTCCTTCTCTTACATGTCGTAATACAGTTTCAGCTAGTAATAAATCATTTTCTTCTGTCCATGCATCTTGACGTACTTTCATTATTCTCAACTCCCAATTATGCAAAATTTTATTATTGATTGGTTTACTATTATCATGGACAGTATTTTTATAATTTATACAATAAAAGATAAAAGGATAATAGTTTTTTAATATTTTTTTGCGTTTTACAACCCGAATGTGGTTTTGCTTCACTTGATATATGTATTTTTTGGTTGTACAATACCATTTAGTGACGAATTAGCTATCCCCACTAGGGTTGACTGATATTTTATTTGAAAGGATTGTACGTAAAATGGCAAACGAATTTCGGGTTTGCGATGATTGTCAAGCTGTAAATTTAAAAACATTGATTCCAAAATTGAAAGAACTCGATCCCGATGCAACTATAAAAATAGGTTGTCAATCTTATTGCGGACCAGGGCGAAAAAAAACATTCACTTTTGTCAATAACCGACCGGTAGCTGCACTGACTGAAGATGAATTAATGGAAAAAGTAAAACAAAAATTGAAAATGTAGGTAGGCGTGGGTACGGGTTGGCGTAATCGTCAGCCTCTTTTTTATACGTTAAGCATATAAATTTCCAGCAGGGAAGTGAATTCGACTTAGCGGGAAATTTTTAGGAATAGTGCAAAAGGAAAGCTTGGTTGTGCAAGGAAGGCCATAGAGTGAGGTACGGACAATTCTATGAGACATTTTGGCTTGATTTTCCACAAATTTTGTCTCATAGGGCCGTTCTATGAGACACTTTTGCTTCGATTTCCACTGATTTTGTCCCATAGCAGGGGATCCAGGCAATTCTATGAGACATTTTGGCTTGATTTTCAACAAATTTTGTCTCATAGGGCCGTTCTATGAGCCATTTTTGCTTCGAATTCCGCTGATTTTGTCCCATAGCAGGGGATCCGGGTAATTCTATGGGACATTTTGGCTTGATTTTCCACAAATTTTGTCTCATAGGGCCGTTCTATGAGACACTTTTGCTTCGATTTCCACTGATTTTGTCCCATAGCAGGGGATCCAGGCAATTCTA
>NZ_JAJCHL010000075.1:0-15469 GCF_020554505.1 Caldibacillus sp. 210928-DFI.2.18 | reverse complement strand
CGGACTGTAAATCCGCTCCCTCAGGGTTCGGCGGTTCGAATCCGTCCCCCTCCACCATAAAAACATATTGGGCTATAGCCAAGCGGTAAGGCAACGGACTTTGACTCCGTGATTCGTTGGTTCGAATCCAGCTAGCCCAGTCATTTTATTTAGAAAATAAACAACTGTGATGTATAAGGGAGTAAATTTGTTTTAATTTTAATTTATAGATAGTTTAATTTATGCGGAAGTAGTTTAGTGGTAGAACATCACCTTCCCAAGGTGAGGGTCGCGGGTTCGAGTCCCGTCTTCCGCTTATTGCGAAAAATATTAAAAAAGGCGACTCTTGGATGTTTAAGGGTCGCTTTTTTGTGGAACATTTTTTTGTTTTTTACCGTTCCACAGGCGAACAACAGGCAATATCCTATTTTTCGGTTCGACATTTCCTCTATAAAAACTCAATAAGAAACGAATTCGTAGAAAAATTAATTCCGATATGTGCCAAAAGTTTGCAGAGATATTCTTAGGACGATTCCCCTGGCAAAATTGACTGTAAAAAAAGTGATTTCCTCTTAGCTAAATGTGTCCTCGCTTTTTAAAAATTTTTCACGCTCTTCAATTAATTTTTTAAATTCCTCAATATCTTCAAGGGTGGCTTTATTCTTGATGAAACTGCGCGCTCGGGATCGTGCACTAATATAGTTAGCATAATCCTTATTTTTTCTTGCCACTTCTTATTTGCCTCGGTTTGTTTTTTGGGCATGAAGTTTATCCCTCTCTTTCAGCCATTTTTTAACGATTGGTAAAGATACCTGTTTAAACACCGGATTAGTTACAACCATACAGCCTTAAAGCTGCGAAACATCAGAAAAAGGCACCCAGGGATAAGGAAGCATACCAAATCCGCATGACTTAATTATAAATATAACTACTTGCGAAAAAAATACAACTAAGAAAGTGATTTTTGCTAAATGAAGGGCTAAGAAATAATTTGCCCAAAATAATTTTATCACACAATTTATTTACTTTTTAGCAGCAAAAGAGCTAAAAAGTACGCAGTTTTATCGCCCTAAATATGGGCCAAAAACGCTGTAATTACAATGTTCCAAACGTTTTTCAGTGTCAAACTTGAGAAAGGAATCTACGAAAGCATTCCTTTCCTTTTCTTATAATAATTTTTCCTTGATTGCTATAATAAAAAGTGTTTATTTATACCATTTTTTGCTAGGTTGAGTCATCCTTTGAGAGCATTTACAATATATTTTAGGGGGGTAGAAAAAGATGAGAGGAAAAATTTCAATTGTGGGAGCACCGATGGATTTAGGGCAATTACGCAGGGGTGTCGATATGGGTCCGAGTGCAATCCGTTATGCGGGGGTCGTTGAAAGGCTGGAATCCCTGGGTTACCAAGTGAATGATTTAGGAGATATTGAGATTGGTAGAGATCGATTGACAACAGATCCTTTAACAGGGTTGCGAAACTTAGAAGCGGTTGTCCAAGCGAGTACAAAAATTGCAGATAAAGTCGACAAAATCATGAAAGAAGGTTCCTTTCCACTCGTACTTGGCGGAGACCATAGTATTGCGATTGGAACACTTGCCGGCATTTCAAAATATTTTAAAAGACTCGGGGTTATCTGGTTTGATGCCCATGGAGATTTAAATACACCGGAAACTTCACCATCGGGAAATATTCATGGCATGCCTCTTGCAGTCAGTCTTGGATTAGGTGAAACGACGCTTACGCAAATTGGTGGCTATTGTCCAAAAATTCAACCTGAGAATATCGTCATTATTGGTGCCAGATCATTAGATGAAGGTGAAAAAAGATTAATTAAAGAAAAAGGAATCAAAGTATATACCATGCATGAAATTGATCGTCTGGGCATTCCAAAAGTTATAGAAGAAACGATTGCATATTTTAAAGATCGTACAGATGGTGTTCATCTTTCATTAGATTTAGACGGGTTAGATCCACTTTATGCACCGGGTGTCGGCACTCCGGTAGAAGGCGGCTTGAATTACCGGGAAAGTCATTTGGCTATGGAAATGTTTTTTGAATCAGGCATGATTACGTCAGCGGAATTCGTTGAAGTGAATCCTATTTTAGATGAGCGGAACAAAACAGGGGTACTTGCCGTCGGATTAATGGCCTCGCTTTTTGGTGAAAGTCTATTATGAATCAGCAAAATAACCGTAAATTTTATATAACTAGTGATTAAGGGTTCTCATTTTAAAATTTAGATGGGGACCCATTTATTTTACATGTACGCCCGTATAAATTTTGAGGTAAGGATACAACACATAACAGGTAACAGCCGGCGTGATTTTTTGTGACACAGGAAAGTACAAATCTCCGGAAATGATACAAATCTCATGAAACAGGTAACCACCGTGATTTTTTTACACCATAAGTAAAAATTTCCAATAATAATACATATCCCATGTAGCAGGCAATTCCAAGTGTTTTCCTAATTGTATATAAAGAAAATTTCTAGTTTTCCCCTCAATAAAAAAATAATTCATAGTATAATAAGATTAATGAAACTTTTTTTTTGCTGTTTCGTAATATAAATAGCCGCATAGAGCGGAGGGTTATGAATGGATGAGTTTGTGAAATCACGGATAAAACAAGTGCGAAAAGGGGACCAAAATGCGTTTGGGGAGATCGTTGAATTATACAAAGATAAAGTATTTCAACTTTGCTTCCGAATGTTGGGGAATTCTCACGAGGCTGAAGATATTTCACAAGAGGCTTTTATGCGTGCATATATAAATATTGAACGATATAATATTGACAGAAAATTTTCCACGTGGTTATATCGTATTGCAACCAATTTATGTATCGACCGGATCAGGAAAAAGAAACCTGATTATTATTTAGATGCTGAAGTGGCAGGAACAGAAGGGTTGACCTTATATTCACAAATACCCGCCAGCCAACTTGCACCCGATGAAGAGGTTTCAAAAATTGAATTGCAAGAAATCATTCAAAATGAAATTCTAAAATTGCCGGAAAAATATCGGGCAGTCATTGTTTTAAGATATATCGAAGAACTCCCCCTATTGGAAATTAGTAAGATTTTGGATCTCCCCATTGGAACTATCAAAACGAGAATACATAGAGGGAGAGAAGCTCTTCGCAAACAACTCCGGCATATTTGAGTGAGGTGAAAACCTTTGAATCGATGTCCTGAAATAATAACCGAATATATGCATGAATATTTAGACGGGGAAATTTTACCGGAACATAAAAACATATTAACCGTACATTTAAAATCTTGTGCCGACTGCCGCCAACATTTTCAGGAACTTGAAAAATCCATTGCTTTAGTAAAAAGCATCTCACATGTTCAAGCACCGGCAGATTTTACGCAAAAAGTGCTGATGAATTTACCGAAAGAAAAGAAAAAAGTAAGTGTGAAACGATGGTTCTCAAGACATCCGGTATTAACGGCTGCAAGTATCTATTCCATATTTATGGCTGCAAGTTTATTGTCTCATTGGTCAGGGGATGACTTTTCTGTTACAAAAAACCCTGATTTAGTCATTGAGAATAACACAGCTATCGTGCCTGAAGGAGAGACGGTTACAGGAGATATTGTTGTAAAAAATGGCGATATCCGTATTGACGGAAAAGTTGACGGTAGTGTAACAGTCATTAACGGGGAAATCGTTAATGGAGAATCATATATGGCCTCGGCCGGTCAGGTTACAGGCGATATTGTGGAGATTAATGAGGCATTTGAGTGGTTATGGTATCAAATGAAACATATATTTGAAAGTACCATGAACATGTTAACGGGTAAGGAATAATAAATCCGTTGATAAAGGTCCTTTCTTACACGGATGATCTTACCAAGTGGAAATCTTATGGTTGTGATCAAGCGTGTTCAAAGACCTTTTTTTATGTAAAGAAAGAACAAAAGCAATTTTAGTCAAATTGGAACTTTTTGGATATAAAATAAACGCACAAGGAAAGCTTCGAAATCTTTCCGTGTGCTTTTCTTTTTGCAAGTAATAGTTGGTTTTCATACATTTGGAGATGGTCTTCTGCAAAAAATGGTGAAAAAAATTTCTGTTGTTATGAGTTATGGTATAATAAAAAAATATGATGTACAGTAAAATACTTAGTAACCCCCATAGTTGTATATCGTTAACTGAATGTCTATTAAAGGATAAAAAAGCTAATCAAATTAGAATGATATATCACTTTTACAACGTTTCAGTTCCAGGGCAAGTGAATAAAGGGGAAATTGTTGCCTGCACGCTCAACAAACAAAATCTTTGTCAATCATGTTCACGTTTAGAATATAGGATATAATAGGGGTATGTGGACTGATTTGTTTGTTGAAAAATGCATCTTGTTGGTTGTCATTTTGCCTTTGGAATGTATGTGGACCAATTTACTTGTTAAAAGGATGGACTGAAACGTTTTTGCATAGATAATTGGAGGAAGGTTTTTATGCCATTTGCTGATTTTTTTGCCGATTTTACGATTGTTGATTATATAGCGAGTGTTGTTGATATTCTAGTTGTATGGTATCTAATTTATAAAATATTTATGGTTGTCAGGGGAACGAAGGCTGTTCAATTAATCAACGGAATATTTATTATCCTTATTTTACGTGGTTTGAGTAATATAATTGGATTAAGAACTCTGGAATGGTTAATGGAGCAGGTGATTGAATGGGGCTTTCTGGCAATCATTATTATTTTCCAACCTGAATTACGGCGTGCCCTGGAACAACTGGGTCGTGGCCGAATTTTTACAAGGCAAAGACAAAAAGAGGAAGAAAAGCAAGAACAAATTGTAAATGCCATCGTAAAAGCTTGCGAGTATATGGCGAAGAGACGGATTGGAGCCTTAATATCAATTGCCCAAGAGACCGGAATGAATGATTATATTGAAACTGGCATACCGATGAATGCAAAAGTTACATCGGAACTTCTAATCAATACATTTATTCCCAACACGCCCTTACATGATGGGGCAGTGATCATTCAAGACGATGAGATTAAAGCGGCAGCCTGTTATTTGCCTTTATCAGAAAGCCCGTTTATTTCAAAGGAACTTGGTACAAGGCACAGAGCAGCTGTTGGAATTAGTGAAGTTACCGATAGTATTACCGTCGTTGTCTCAGAGGAAACAGGAGGGATTTCATTAACGAAAAATGGAGAACTTCACAGAGAAATTAAACTAGAACAGCTCCGGAGCATGTTAACCGAAAAGTTAGTAAAACCTTTGGAACCCCAAACCACAAGTAATCTTTGGAGCAAGTGGGTGAAAAAGAGGTGATAAAAGATGGATAAATTTTTAAATAAATTAATGGAAAGCAAATGGTTTGTCCGGGGTCTTGCCTTAGTACTGGCTTTACTCTTATATATAACAGCTTATATAGACCAAATGGGTCCTGCATCAGGTGCCGCCAGGGATAATACAACCACGGAAACGATAGAGGATGTACCTGTTGTTTTATATTATGATGAAGAAAATTTTGTCGTCACCGGTGCTCCACAAACTGTTGACGTCATTGTTGAGGGCAATAGCAGTTTAGTTAAATCGGCTAAAAATTTGAGGGATTTTACAGTTTATCTTGATTTGACCAAGGCAGAAATAGGTACACAGAGGGTGAAATTCCAAGTTCGTGATATTTCGGATAAATTAACTGTCTCTATAAAACCTGAAGCAGTGAATGTAAATGTTCAAGAAAAAGTAACAAAGGAATTCACTGTTGATATACAGTTTAATAAAGCTCTTCTGGAAGATGGCTACCAAGCAGAGGAACCGGTTATAAAACCAAAAAAAGTTAAAATTACAGGCGGAAAAGATGTCATTGATCAAATCAATTATGTAAAAGCAATTGTTGAGCGAAATGAAGTCATTGATCGAACGTTTACTCAAAAAGCGAGTGTATCCGTTCTTGACCAAAACTTAAATAAACTAAACGTACAGGTAGAACCGGCCGAAGTGGAAGTCACAATTCCGGTTAAAAGCCCACAAAAAACGGTACCTGTTGTTATTAAACAACAAGGAACACCGAAAGAGGGGGTAAGCATTAAAAATATTGAACCGGCTGTACGAGAAGTTGTTCTATATGGAAGACAAAGTGCATTAGATAAAATTTCAAGTATCGAAATTCCGGTAAATGTGGCTAATATTTCGGGTGATCAGGAACTAACAATTCCAATCACTTTAGGAAATGGGATAACCGCTGTGACACCTGAAGCAATTAATGTAAAAGTGACGACTGAAACGAAAGAAACAAGGACGATTAAAAATGTCCCGGTAAACTATACCGGATTAAGTAATCAATATGCACTTGATTTCCTTGATCCGGATAACGGACAAGTTGATATTTATGTAATCGGGACACCGGAAGTTTTACAAAATATAAATGTTGCCAGTTTTAATCTGACCGTTAATGCGGAAGGGTTAACTGAAGGAGAACATGAGCTGAAAATTCAGGCAGAGGGTCCTGATTCGATAGATTGGAAACTTAAACGAACAACAGTAAAAGTAAAAATTACAGCTGAAGGATAATAGAAGAGCCGGAAAGTTGAGTTATCACCGGTTAATGATTGGAAAAAAGGAGAGAGTTTTTATGGGTAAGTATTTTGGTACGGATGGAGTTAGAGGAGTGGCAAATAGTGAGCTGACACCGGAATTGGCATTTAAATTAGGACGCTATGGCGGATATGTTTTAACGAAAGATGCGGAACGTCCAAAAGTCTTGATTGGACGGGACACTCGCATATCCGGTCACATGCTGGAAGGTGCGTTCGTGGCCGGGCTGCTTTCAATCGGTGTTGAAGTAATGCGATTAGGTGTTATTACAACTCCGGGTGTTGCTTACTTAACGAAGGCCTTGAGTGCACATGCCGGCGTAATGATCTCAGCCTCCCACAATCCGGTTGAAGATAATGGAATCAAGTTCTTTGGTCCTGACGGATTTAAACTAACAGATGATCAAGAAGCAGAAATTGAACAATATCTTGATATGAATGAAGATAATTTACCAAGACCGGTAGGAAAGGATCTTGGTGTCGTGAATGATTACTTTGAAGGCGGGCAAAAGTACATACAATATTTAAAACAGACCGTCGATGAAGATTTTTCCGGAATTCATATTGCACTCGATTGCGCCAATGGATCGACTTCATCTTTAGCAAACTATTTATTTGCCGATTTAGACGCCGATTTATCAACAATGGGTGCATCACCGGATGGTCTGAATATCAATGATGGAGTTGGGTCAACCCACCCGGAAGCCCTTCAAAAATTTGTTGTTGAAAAAGGAGCGGATGTCGGTTTGGCATTTGACGGCGACGGGGACCGGTTGATTGCGGTTGATGAAAAAGGCGAAATTGTTGATGGCGACCAAATTATGTATATATGTGCCAAGTATATGAAAAATGAAGGCAGACTGAAACAACAAACTGTCGTCTCAACTGTCATGAGTAACCTTGGTTTCTATAAAGCTTTAGAAGCACTTGAGATTAAGAGTGTTCGGACAGATGTAGGAGATCGCTATGTTGTAGAGGAAATGAAAAAGAATGGCTATAATCTTGGAGGCGAGCAATCCGGGCATATTATTTTCCTTGATTATAATACAACAGGTGACGGAATGTTAACAGGACTGCAATTGATAAATATTTTAAAACAAACGAATAAGCCGTTATCGGAGCTGGCAAAAGAAATGAAAAAATATCCACAGAAACTTATTAATATCCGGGTAACCGATAAACATCATGTAGCCGAAAATGAAAAGGTAAAGGAAGTAATTGAAGAGGTAGAAAAAGAAATGGCAGGAAATGGACGAGTTCTTGTCCGACCATCCGGTACAGAACCACTCGTGCGTGTCATGGTAGAAGCACCGAGCGAACAGGAATGTGAAGCTTATGTGAATAGAATTACCGCTGTTGTAAAAGAAGAAATGGGAATACGTGAATAACACGGTTGTAAAAAAATCCAAGCGATTGTAAAAAAGCAGAACGCGATTTACTTTTAACATATGCATAAAGGAACGGTTCAATTCCTTTATGCATATATTTTATTATCCGCTCTTTTTGGCATTTAAAAAAAGTGACTTCAGTCCTTACCGGATTTCAACCGATCATATGAACTCCAAGGTAAAGCATGTGAATAATTTCCCTATTGACTAAAAAGAGTGGATTGAATTATGATGAATATGTCCTGTTAATTTTTTGGAGGAAAGGAGGATCGTATAAGTCAGTTTATTAAAGCGCCAGAACTAGTAAAGGTCCCATTTCACTCAAGGACTGGAGAGTTTATCAGTCGGGATGTTTCTGTATTTGTATATTCCTTCGTCAAACAAGGGTATGCACGTATCTTGATGAAGAAAGATTCATGAATGATAAACTAATGGGAACCGTAATACTAGTTGACGAGGAGAAGGTTTATCGAGTTTTTCGGCGGATACCTTCCGACTTTGCGCATAGTCGTGATTTCTCTCTAAAACAAAGAGGTGACTTTTTGGACAAAGGAGAGAAAAATGCGCCATTACAAATGGAGATAAGGGGGCAAGATGTCCCTATAAAATCCATATATAGTTGACCTCTTGCCCCCGGACATTAGGAGGCTGGAAACTATGTGTGGAATAGTTGGTTATATTGGTAATAAGGACGCTAAGGAAATTTTATTAAAAGGACTTGAAAAACTTGAATATAGAGGATACGATTCTGCCGGGATCGCCGTTTTAAATGAAGAAGGGGTCCATCTTTTTAAAGAAAAAGGTAGGATTGCTGATTTACGTTTTATTGTTGATGAACAAGTAAAGGCAAACGTTGGAATCGGTCATACTCGTTGGGCAACTCACGGGAAACCAAGCAAAGTAAATGCTCACCCGCATCAAAGTGGAACGGGACGGTTTACAATCGTGCACAACGGAGTAATTGAAAACGATGAACAATTAAAAGCGGAATATTTGTCGGATATCTCACTAAAAAGTGACACCGATACGGAAGTCGTTGTTCAATTAGTTGAGAAATTTGTCAATGATGGATATGCTGTTCAAGAAGCTTTCCAAAAGACGTTGAAAATATTAAAAGGATCTTATGCTCTAGCTTTACTTGACGAAGAAAATAAAGATGTTATTTATGTTGCAAAAAATAAAAGCCCGCTACTTGTCGGTCTAGGTGACGGCTTCAATGTGGTCGCATCGGATGCCTTGGCAATGTTACAAGTTACAAAAGAATTTCTGGAATTAATGGATCAAGAAATGGTTATTGTCACGCGGGAAAATGTGGAAATTTTTGACTTAGATGGAAGAAAAGTTGAACGAAAACCGTTTATTGCTGAATTAGATGCCAGTGATATTGAAAAAGGTACGTATCCCCACTATATGTTAAAAGAAATTGATGAACAGCCATTTGTTATTCGGACAATTATTCAAAAGTATTCCAATGATAATGGTGAATTGGTTATTGATCAAAATATTCTTGGAGCCATTAATCAAGCAGACCGGCTCTATATTATTGCAGCTGGAACGAGTTATCATGCCGGTATGGTCGGAAAAAATATAATTGAACGGTTGGCAAAAATTCCAACTGAAGTACATGTGGCCAGTGAATTTGGTTACAACATGCCATTGTTATCGGAAAAACCATTGTTTATTTTTATTTCACAGAGCGGAGAAACAGCAGACAGCCGTGCCGTTCTTGTGCAAATTAAGAAAATGGGTTATCAAGCATTGACCATTACGAATGTTCCCGGGTCTACGTTATCTCGTGAGGCAGATTATACATTGTTGCTTCACGCCGGTCCGGAAATCGCTGTTGCATCGACAAAAGCTTATACGGCACAAGTGGCGGTGTTGTCCATCTTGGCTGAGGTTGTTGCAAGAAGCAAAGGTCTGGCCATTGATGTGGATCTCGTCCATGAACTTGGCATTGTTGCGAGTGCCATGGAGGAACTTTGTGATACGAGAGATGCATTTGAACAAATCGCAAGTGACTATTTGTCTTTTGCTCGTAGCAGCTTCTTTATCGGTCGTACGTTAGACTATGCCGTTTGCTTAGAAGGTGCCTTGAAGTTGAAGGAAATTTCCTATATTCAGGCTGAAGGTTTTGCCGGTGGAGAATTGAAACACGGTCCTATTGCCTTGATTGAAGAAGGCACACCGGTCTTTGTCTTATCAACTCAAGAGAACGTTAATTTGCCAATTCGCGGTAATGTAAAAGAAGTTGCGGCCCGTGGTGCTAATGCGTGTATCATTTCTATGAAAGGACTGGAAATGGACGGTGACCGTTTCGTCTTACCGCAAGTGCATGAATTATTAACACCTCTTATCTCTGTTGTACCAATGCAATTTATCGCATATTACGCCGCCCTTCACCGCGGCTGCGACGTTGACAAACCACGCAACCTCGCAAAATCAGTGACGGTGGAATAATCAGTTGGCCCTCTTGGACATAACTGTTGAGTAATAAAAAAGTTGTTTAAATTATAAAAAAGTCGTTTAAAAAATAAAAAAGTTGTTTAAAAAAACACACGTTATGGAGTAAAATGGAAGTAACTCCGAACGTGTGTTTTTTAATTTAGAGCGTCGAGATAACTGTGGGGTGGGCTAATGTCTCAGATAATTAGTTATAAAGGCAAAAACTTAACCTTATATAAAGCTATTAAAAGCCCAAATTTTGAAGGGAAAACGGTATTGGTTAATGACCCATGGGAATATGTGGAGATGTGGTTGAAGAGGAATAATCATAATGATGAAGCTTTATTTTATTGGCAACAATCTAGACAATTTTATGAAGCCTCGACTATGCTTCCTCTAACGTCTTCACCATTAACTACATCTATTGTTTTTTAAACGCTGTTAAAACTTTATTAATGGTTAAAAATGTTCCATTTTCTGATAGGCATGGTGTAAGTGGATGGAGTAAAAATAGTAAAGTGTCCTTAAGTAATGAAGACATTAAAATTCAAACTGGAGGTATTTTACCTGCTCTTTGCAATTATTTAGATGAACCAGTGAATACTGCTGAGACTTATTATTAAGAGATGTTTTATATAATTTGCCTTTTATTCATAGGGCCTATTGCCTTACTTATACGTCTACATCTACAAAAGAGTTGTTTATCCCTATTAGGAAAGCATTTTTTGTGAAAAAGTACGGTTCGTCAGAAAGTTGGTTTTCTGCAGAAATAGATCCTAAGTATGCTAATGGTCATACATTAAAAAAAATAGCGGAAAATTTTGAAAGAGATCCAACTTTTGAGGATGTTTTTGTAGTAAGGACTAAAAAAAGATTCCGGTGGAGAAGGGACGATCCAAACAAGTTGAATAAATTGGTTACTTTCCATTGTAAAATCCGAAAGCAAATTCATTATATAGCTGGAATGTCAAGATTATGGTATATCAAACGCGAAGGGGTTGATGGAGTTATTTCACGAAATCCAATGAGCCTAACTTTTGCAGGAATGCATAGATTAAGTGAGTTATCAAGATATGAACCAGTGGTTTTATCAAAACATCTTAGTAGCCAACATAACTGGTTACTTTCAGAATTTATTAAAAATGCTCCCTACCAATTTATAGATCACATTGCTTCTGAAATAACTGGTGAAGAATTTATGTCTCCCGGTATAGTTACGAGGAGAGATTTGTTATAGCATTTAATATCTAAAAAATCAAATATCATCGGTTAATCTTTAGGAGGTGTTTTAAAATGTCCAAGCGTCAAACTTGCTGGACAGAGAAAAAAATTACTCGTTACTATAAAGAAGGTCGTGGCCAGGGAGAGTTATCTAATTATACGCCTTGGCTAATGATTCAAGATGTTCCTTCAGGTGGACGAGCCCATCGTGTAAAAGGTTGGACCACAAGTCGAACACATCACCTCCTATCCGATATGGAATATAATTATTTTTGCTTACTCGATTGGGCAGATGAAGTGATTGATATTAGAGAACAATTCCCTCTACCACGTGATGTGACGCTTCCCATCGCTGAGGAGAAAAACATAAAACACCCCATAGATTCCGCAACACAGACTCCGATTGTAATGACGACAGATTTTCTCATCACAGTGCGAAAAGAAAAAGAAATTATTTACTTTGCCAGAACAGTAAAAGAAAATAAAGAATTAAATTCATCAAGGGTTATCGAAAAGTTTGAAATCGAAAGAGAATATTGGACAAAACAAGGTGTAGACTGGGGCATCGTTACAGAAAAGGAATTACCAAAAGATGCAATAGACAATATTAAGTGGTTACATTCAGCTTATTTTTTATCGGATGATTTAGATAAAAAATTGCTTTATTCACTATATGAAGCACTATCCAAAAACAATATGCCGATACTTTACCTATTAAAAGAATTCGACGAAACATTTAAACTGGCAAATGGTAGTGCTTTATCTATGTTCAAATATATGCTTGCACACAAGATTATCAAAATAAATATAACGAAAAAAATAGATCTAATGTCGAACACAACGATTCTTGAATTTCCCCCTAACTTTATAACAGAAAAGAGGTGGGCTAATTGAATTTCTTTGTTAATGAACTACTCAAAAATCCTCTTAGTGGTGAAATATACCGTATTTTATGGATAGATGATGGGAATGTAGTAGCTTATCTGATTGACATTTATGATGAAAAAGCCCTTCCATTTAAACGGTTAATTCAAGAATTAACTGACGAAATTTTGGAGGAGTCGCTTATCAAAATAAAAGAAGATCCTTTTATATGTTCGGGTATTCAAGATATTCCTGAAAAGTATATAGTGCTAAGAAATCAAGCTTGGAAAGTTATTGACAGCTATGAAGAGTAAATTTATCAATTTCTGGTAGTATTGTGAAAATACGACTTATCCACAATTGGTAGAATTTTCCAGTTGAATTTATCCACATGAAAGGTCAAAAAGAACCAAATTTGCTTATTTTTTTAAAAAATGTGGATAACTTATTTTTGTTTGTTGTGGATAACTTGTTTTCTTTGCCAAACATCACATCCTCTGGTACAATTAAATCGCTAGGTAAACCTAATTTGCATAGGTTTTCCCAGTTGTGCGATATCCTCGTCTGTTAGTGTTTGCCCGCGGAAGGCTTCTAACAATCGCGAGGATATTTCTTTTACTGTTCTCTTCATGCTTCTCAATGCTTTTGACCCATGCTCATGTAACACCATGATAATCTCTGTGATCTGGGTCAACAGGTAGTGATTTTTCATGGCATTGTAATCTTGGCTGCTTGCGTGTTCAATGTGGTAGCGCAGGTTTTTTTGTCTGTTAAACCCCTCATTCTCTATTCTCCAGCGGCTTCTGCCAGCGTTCATCAGCTTCTTTGCATTGTTTTTTGTGATTTTTATATCTGTGATAAAGGTAAATTTTTGTTTTCTTTTTTCATCTTCTACTTCGCATTCGAAAACATTCACCCCAAAGCCTCTGTAATCAATATCGTTCACCCAGGTGATTACCCCTCGCTGTTCGCTTTCACGTATCTTTACCACATTGGCTTTCTTGCCTTCCTCCTCTTCCATATTTTTTAACGCTTGAAACTCATCGGTGATGCTTTTGATACGATCTTCCTTAAAACGGAATAAGTAGTTCCAATTATTCGCCTTGCATTGTTTCAATACATTTTCACAGGCATAAAGACTATCGGCAATCAGACAGATAGGCAGTTTTTTAAAGGTGTCTTTCAGTCTAGCAGTCAGTCGATAAAAAGCATTCAACTCACAATCTTGTTTTTTTACGTCCTCTGATTCATTTTCAATAAACTCGGAGGCCACACTTAGCACCATATTTCCCACAATTAATTTGGCTTCTAAGACATGATGCATGTAGATGGTCTTTGTTTTTTCTTCACCCGTTTCCTTGTCTGTGTATTTGTACACTCGTCTCAGGCAGTGTTCACAATGTTTTTTGTCAAAAGTAAAAATACCGGTCCCATCTATGGCAATACCCCAGTATTCCCCATTGATACGATAGGAATCAAAACACCTCTTTTTCAATAATTCCTTGATCATATAGGTTCGGATTCTTTCAAGTTCTGCCGGATTCACTCGTGACAAAAAATCATTGATTGTATCATAGTGGGGCAGTTCTTCCAAATCTTCATTTCCCAACCATTTTCCCACATTTTTGATGCACTCTTCCTTGTTGAATTCATTTGTCATTTCACGCATACTTTTTAAGTTGCATGCATTTTTCAAAATAACCATCATCAAAAGGACTTCCGTGTCATAGGTGATATAGCTTTGGTGCCTTGGATCGTCAACCTCTTTAAGTAATTTGTTCGAATTTTTAAAAAGTGATTTTGTGTTTTTAGCAACTCGAATAAATAATTTACCTCTTTTTCCATTTCACGCTTTTCTTTCCTCGTTACCATAAAAAGTTCCCCCCAAATGCCAATACAATTGGTTTTTATATAACCTCATTGTCACATATTCGGCAAAGTTTGGGTGGAATTATTTCGAAAAATATTTACTCTTCAGGGCTGAAATTTTAATTTTGTCGGCACCTGTGAAAAAATAAAGTGTGTTACAGTTTGTGCAATTGGGCTTACTTCATCAATAAATTTTTCAGCGTTAGCGAAAGTTTCAAACTGCATTTTTAACATATAACAAGCACTTCCTGCGATTCGATAACAAAATTCTACGTTTGGAAGTTTTTCTATATAGTTTTTAAAAGAATTATAGTCACCATTTTTAACGGTAGCTTCAATTATGCACTGGATAGGTAAATCTAATTTCTCATAATCAACTTCTATCGTATATTTTTTTATAATTCCAAATGATTTCATTTGCCTTACTCGTTCCGTAACTGATGGGGAGGAAAGATTCACTCTTCTGCCAAGCTCACTCATGGATAAACGACTGTTGTTACATAATTCATCTATAATTTTTTTATCAATCTCATCTATTTTCATTTTTAAAGTTTTCCTCCTATAATTGTTAATATTGTAAAGAGTTCATTTGATAAGTGTTATAAATTTAATGTAAATTAATTTTTTTGTTTTATATAATTAATTTACATTAAATATAACAGGGAGGGACTTGTATGGCAAGAATTGTTGAATCTAATTTCGGGGAAACACCTTTTCAAAGACTATTGGGGCATAATCAGGATGTAATGGTAAGATGGAGTCAGTTAGGCGACGTGTTGGAAAAAGATGGAAAACTAACAGCTAAATTAAAGGAACAAGTAAGGAGAACATTAGCTCAAAGGAACGGTTGTGAGTATTGTAAGGCCAAAGGAAAACCGGATCCTGCCCAGTTTGATGAAAAAACATCTGTTGCAGTAGGATTTGCGGAAGTCTTTTTATACCAAAAGGGTGAGATAGCGGATTCAACTTTTGATGTTTTGAAGGAATATTTCAATGAAGAGGAAATAAGTGAGCTATGTGCTTTTATCTCTTTTACGACTGCTTCACAATATTTTGGTGCAATGATGAAATTAAAACCTGAGAGCCTTTGCCAAAATGCTGTATCTCCTGAAGCAGTAGGCAGTCAGACAATTAAA